>CALIHL010000102.1 GCA_938022935.1 uncultured Saprospiraceae bacterium | reverse complement strand
TAGTTGAGATGGATGGCTTTAGTACGGACAAAGGTGTCATCTTGATGGCAGCGACGAATCGTGCGGATGTCTTGGATAGTGCTTTGATGCGTCCGGGAAGATTTGATAGACAGATTGGAATCGATAGGCCCGATCTCAAAGAGAGAGAAGCAATATTCAAAGTACACTTGAAGAATATCAAGGTCAATGATGATCTTAAGCCTGATGTATTGGCTGAGATGACGCCTGGATTTGCAGGAGCGGATATCGCTAATGTTTGTAATGAAGCAGCACTTGTAGCTGCCCGAAGAGATAAGAAGTCTGTCGAAATGGATGACTTCAACTATGCATTGGATAGAGTGATCGGAGGTCTTGAAAAGAAGAACAAGTTTATCTCACCAAGAGAAAAAGAGATTATAGCATATCACGAAGCAGGACATGCGATCTGTGGTTGGTACTTAGAGCATGCCTCTCCACTGGTGAAGGTGACTATCGTGCCAAGAGGAATTGGCACTTTAGGATACGCACAGTATCTTCCTAAAGATGAATACATAACAAGGACTGAGCAGATGCTCGATCGTATCTGCATGACCTTCGGTGGTCGAGCTGCAGAGAAGATTATCTTCGATAAGATATCTACAGGCGCTCAGAATGACTTAGATCAAGTAACCAAGATGGCTTACAGTATGATTGCAGTCTACGGCATGAATAAGAAAGTGGGTAATGTATCTTTCTATGGCATGTCTCAAGATCAGTTTAGCAAACCTTACTCTGATGATACGGCAACGTTGATCGATGACGAGGTGCGTAACCTCGTTGAAGAACAATACCAAAGAGCACAAGAGCTACTTACTAAGCACAACAAAGAGTTGCATATACTTGCCAAGGAACTTCTTTCTAAAGAGGTACTTGTGAAGTCTGATCTAGATACATTGATTGGACCAAGACCATGGCCTGAGCAAGGACCATTTGTAAGTGTAGAAAGTTCAGTAACAGAAGTTGCCGAAGTTGTAGAAGAGTCGAATAATGGCGTTTCTTCTGAGACATCGACTGACTCTGAGGATATAAGTGAAGGATAATTACACTGATACTATCTCTTCAACAAGTTGCTCTTGACGTACTTTTTTAGAAAGCCGTCTTTATAAGTATTACCCAATGGGATCTCATGACTTTCTATGTCGATGGTATCCGTATCTATATTCTTGATGTAGTTGACATTGATGATGTATGACTTGCTGACTCTTGCAAATATGGCTTCGTCTAACTGTCTGTTGATGGTACCAACATTCATAGCAGTCATGTACTTCTCCTTAGCCGTGTGGATGATGACGTAGTCCTTTAAGCCTTTTATAAAAAGTATATCACTCAAGGAGAGCTTTATATACTTCCTATCTGACTTGATGTATATGAAGTCGTCTTGATCATTGATCTCGAGGTCATGCTTTTGTAGCGCTAGTAACTCTTTTACTTTGCTGACCGCTTTCGCAAATCTATCAATTCTAATAGGCTTTAATAGATAGTCCACTACGTCCAGCTCAAACGCATCAAGTGCATACTGTTGATAAGCAGTTGTAAGGATCACATGACAATGTGGAGGCATCGCTTTCAGGTAATCTATCCCTGTTATGCCGGGCATCTCAACGTCTAAAAAGATTAGATCTAAGTCAGGATGTGTTACGATATACTCTTGTGCTAACAAGGGATTACCAAACTCTCCACAGATCTCAAGAAAGGGGACTTGCTTGGCGAGTATCGATATGCCCTGTCTCGCTATTGGTTCATCATCTATTATAATCGCTTTCATTGAGTATTGATTTGAAGAGATGCTTTGAATGTCCCATTGTTAGAGCCCATGTCCAATTTATAATTGTTAGGATATAAAAGGTCAAGACGCTTTTTAAGATTTGCTATCCCAAAGCCACCTTCTTTACCATTGCTTCCATTCCCTATGGTATTGGACACTTCCAAAGTTAATTGCTCATTTTCAAAATGCCATGAGATATCAATATTAGAATCTTTTTCTTCTAAAGAGATAGAGTGCTTGATGGCGTTCTCTACCAGAGGTAGAAATAGGAAAGGGGTGATCTTCATTTTAGGAAGAGAAGCTTCCTCTTTCCAGTTGATGGTGAGATTACTCCTTCTCATCTGCTCCAAGTTCAGATAGTTCTTTAAGAAGTTGACCTCTTTTGTCAATGGCACCAGATCTGAAGCTCCAGCTTCATATATCTGATATCTCAGCAAGTCAGAAAGGTTGATGACAGTATCTGATACAGAAGCGGGGTCATTCATCGACTGGACATTGATAGTGTTCAGCACATTGAATAAGAAGTGCGGATTAATCTGTTCTTTCAGAGAGTTCAACTCTAGCTTTGATTGTGATGATTGTAACTCTTGGGTCAGTTGGAGTTGCTTGTAGTAGTGCTTGCCAATCTTAAGACCAACGGCAGTAGAGATTAATGTAAACGTGTTAATGAGTGCGGATAGCCAGTCTTCAATGTATGGTAACTCCTTTGTAAAATAGTAATCGGTCATGACACCAATACCAACGTTGATGAACACTAATATGAAGATGGCTATAATAAAGGTGAAGTAACGCTTCTTAAGAAAAAACCACTTAAAGAAGAAAGTGAGTATGATATAGACACTGATAACATCAAGAGAGAACCCGAGAACAGAAAACCCAATATCAACTTTATCAAGCTCTGCCAAAATGATGTACATAATTTCATCAAGGTACATCGCTGTCCAAAAAAGAATGTGTCTAAGCCAGTACCACTTTCCACTACCAAATATGAAAGCCTCTATGCTTTTGTTCATGTCGCCAAGTAATTATGGCTGCAAGTTATATCCATATGCCCATCGGTCAAATCAAGAAGTATAATAAAAACCCCAAGAAGTATAAAATAGGGTATTCAATGTATAAACCCGATGAAATACTAGTCCAAGTTGCCTTTACTTCGAGGCATAATTAGAGTGGATGATCACCTTTCTACCTTTTGTTAAACAACTAAATTATTATCAGTTATGAAATTGAAAAATCTTTTCCCAGTATTACTTGCCTTAGTTTTTGTTCTTCTTATTTCTTCATGTCAAGATGATGACTTTGAACCTTTGGATGTCAGCGAAATTACATCTGAAGAATTCTCTCAGAGAACACGTACTTGTCTTTCGCACGACCATACACAACATCTCATGCAAGACCCGGCTTATCGTGATAAGAAACAGAAGATGTTGGATGCATTTGAAAAAGTTAATCTTGAGAGAGGAAACTTCAAAGCACAGTGTGCATCTCCAACTTTGATACCTGTTGCGATCCATTACCAAGGTGTTAATAACCCTGATGCCTCTTGTTTAAGACAACTGGCAATCACTCAGATTAACACACTTAATGATGATTATGCTGGTACTAACAGTGATATCAATAAGTGGACAGGACAAGCTGCTTCTGCTTTCCCAGGTGTAAGCAATGGTGAGGCATGCCTCAAGTTTGTTATAGCAGATCAGAATCACCCAAGTGGCTATGGTTTGAACAATGGTGACTTAGCAGTAACAGTCAACAGAACCCAAGGAGATCAAGTTGATAACTGGTCTGGCTACGTCAACATCTATGTACAACCCAACACTGGCGCTTTAGGATACTCACCATTGGGTGGACAAGGTAATGGCGATGGTGTTGTTATTGACGCTTCAGCTTTTGGCTCAGGTCAGGGATGTAGTAACATCGCTCCAGAATCACCATTTAATCTTGGTCGTACGCTAACTCATGAGATGGGCCACTACTTATTATTAGATCACATATGGGGAGACGGATGTGGTGTAGATGATGAAGTGAGCGACACTCCAGATCAAGCACAAGATCATTCCGGCTGCCCAAGCTTAAGTACATCATCATGTGGATCTACGGATATGCATATGAACTATATGGACTATACCAATGATGAGTGCATGTATATGTTCTCTGCTGGTCAAGCTTCACGTATGACTAACTATGTATCTGCTTCTCTCGGCTCACTCACTTCCAATGTTAGCAATATATATAGTGGCTCTGTAAACACAGGGGGTGGGAATACAGGAGGTGGAGATACTACTGGAGGAGACAATAGTGGCGACATTGATACAGGGGGAGATAACGACTCTAGTGATAATTGCTCTTCACCAAGCACCTCGACAGTAAAAGTATTGAATGCAACAAAGGTAAGAGTTAATTGGGCGGACATTACAGATGCTAGTAGATACCAAGTTGCTTACAGAGTTAAGGGAACTTCATCATGGACTAAAAAAGTAGCTACTAATTCTCAAAAAACCTTGACTAATTTGTCTGCTTCTTTATATCAATATCGTATAAGAACGAGATGTAGTAGCGGGTGGCAACCATGGTCTTCTATAAAGACATTTGACCTTAATACTGATGAAGGAAACGGTGGTACTGGCTCTGGAACATATAAAGTAAAAGTCACTTTAGACGATTATGGATCAGAGACATCATGGGCTTTATATGATGACTCTAACAAATTGATTGCTTCAGGAGGACCATATGCAGATGGCCAAGCAGGTAAAGTAAAAACGAAAGACGTTGTGCTTGCAGATGGCTGCTACGACATAGACCTCTATGATGCATATGGCGATGGTATGTGCTGTGACTATGGCAATGGAGGATTGAAAGTGATTAACCCCAGTGGTCAAAGCATCGTGAGTTCAGATGGATATTTCGGCACATACGAGTTAGTTCAGTTCTGTGTTGAAAATGGACAAGCACGCATCACAAAAAGAGAGCGCGATAACAAAAAAGTTGCGAGAGGTAAGAAGAAGTAACCTGATTACTTTAGTACGTAACAAAAGGCGACGTCTCTTTATTGAGGCGTCGCCTTTTGCATATATTGGAGTTTTAAACAAAACACTATGCCATATAGAAGAAGTGTAGGCATCTTATCGATGCTATGTTTACTGATCTTCTCGTGTAAGACTAAACACACAGAATCTATACCTGCTGGCCCTAATGACTTATCAGGGGTGGAAAAAGCCTTAGGATGGACGACTCTATTTGATGGTAAGAGCATGGACCAATGGCGCGTCTATAATGGACAGGGCATGGAAGGTTGGGAAGTAAGAGATGGTGCGATGGTAGCCTTGGGTTTAGAAGGTAAGTCTGCTGATGCTATAACTGTGGATACATTTAGAAACTTTGTTCTTCGATTAGAATGGAACATTTCCAAAGGCGGCAATAGTGGCATCTTTTATAATGTGAGAGAAGGAGAAGGTTTGACAGGTGTCTATCAGTCTGGTCCAGAGTATCAACTGATAGATGATGACGGCTTTGGTTATCCGTTAGAAGATTGGCAACATACAGCTGCCAACTATGCGATGCATCCTCCTAAGATCAAAGCTCATAATCCTCAAGGCACTTGGAATACCAGTAGAATCATCGTGGATGAAGGGAAGGTACAACACTGGTTAAACGATCGACTTATCATACGATATGAACTCTGGACTGATGAATGGAATGAGCTGCGTGAAGCAAGCAAGTGGAAAGAATATCCATCATATGGGATTTTCAAGTCTGGACATATCGCTCTACAAGATCATGGCAACGAGATCAGTTTTAGAAATATAAAGATTAGAAAGCTGTGATACGTCTTTTAGTATTATTTCTAATTATAATATTTCAATTTGGTCAGTTATGTGGACAGGACACTACTGCTGTCTCGTCATCAAAAGTGAAAACTGGTTACATCGTTGGGGGCGGACTAATTGCAACCGGTCTTTTTCTTGAAAAGCAAAGTATAAAGACAAGCTTTAGAGATTGGGTAAGAGAAAGGTATGAGATACCAAAGACCAATTTTGATGACATCCTTCAGCACATGCCTATCGTTATGGTATATGCTACAGATCTGGCTCTAGGCAATGACAAGAAAGAGATCGGAAGACATACCAGACATATGATCGTCACTCAGGCCCTTACGCTGGGTACGATGTTAATCACTAAGGAGATCACCAATAGCCCAAGACCTAATGGAGGTTCACATACATTTCCGTCAGGGCACACGGCATATGCATTTGCGTCAGCGGGCGTCATGTATCAGAGCTTCAAGGATGATAATCTTTGGTTGGCGTATAGTGGATATGTACCTGCTGTGGTCGTCGGTGCTTACCGGATGATCAAGGATAAGCACTGGGTGTCTGATGTGGTCGTTGGAGCAGGTCTTGGTATCGTGATGAGTCACTTATCTTATCATATGGATATCTGGCATAGTAAGACAGATAAGGTCGATCGGGCAAGCACTTCCGTAAATGTCAGACTAGGTATGTCAGCCACGGGTGTAGAACTGTCAGCCTCCTTTTAGGATTGGCAGCATACATGCGACATTTTGTCACATAAATAGGGGTGGCACACGGTTTGAACATTGGTTCAATTCATAACAAGTAATAATATCAATGGCAAAAGGACAGATATCAGTACAGACGGAAAACATCTTCCCGATCATCAAGAAGTTTTTATACTCTGATCAAGAGATCTTCTTAAGAGAACTTGTATCCAATGCAATGGACGCAACCACTAAACTCAGAACGCTTTCTCTTAAAGGAGAAGCTAAGGGAGACATCGGAGATTTAACGATAGATATTATCCTAGAAGATGATGCGCTGATCATAAGAGATCGTGGTATCGGGATGAGCGAAGAAGAAGTGATGAAGTACTTGAATCAAGTAGCTTTCTCTTAAGCTGAAGAGTTCTTAGAAAAATATAAAGACGATGCCAATATCATAGGGCACTTCGGTCTTGGATTTTACTCTGCATTTATGGTAGCGGACAAGGTGGAAGTGACTACCAAATCATACAAAGATACGCCAGCGGTGATGTGGACATGTACTGGAGATCCAGAGTATGACATGGAACCAGCGGAGAAAGAAGAAAGAGGTACTGATATCAAACTTTACATCTCAGAAGATAGTAAGGAGTTCTTACAGAAGAGCCGTATAGAAGAGTTGCTTCAGAAGTATTGTAAGTTTTTACCATTTCCAGTAAGATTTGGCGAGAAAGAAGAATCTAATTGGGAAGGAGAAGGTGATGATCGTAAAGAGATCAAAACAGTCTCTGACAATGTCATCAATCACAAAGAACCACTTTGGAAGAAGTCTCCAAGTGAGTTGACAGATGAGGATTATAAAGCGTTCTATACGCACTTGTATCCGATGTCTATGCCACCTTTGTTTTGGATACACTTAAATATTGATTATCCTTTTAACCTAACAGGTATTTTATACTTTCCAAAGGTTAATAACTCGATAGAAGTACAGAAAAATAAGATCCAGCTTTATTCTAATCAAGTCTATGTGACTGATGATGTGAGTGAGATCGTACCGGAGTTTTTAACTCTGTTGCACGGTGTTATAGACAGCCCAGACATTCCTTTGAATGTCTCAAGAAGTTACCTACAGAGTGATAGTAATGTCAGAAAGATCACCAGCTACATCACAAAGAAGGTAGCTGAAAAATTGAATGATCTTTTCAAAGAAGATAGAAAGGCCTACGAAGAGAAGTGGAGCGAGATCAATGTATTTGTGAAGTATGGTATGTTATCAGAAACTAAGTTTCATGATAAAGCGGAGAAGTTTGCATTGGTAAAGAACATCAAAGGCGAGCACTACACTTTTGAAGAGTATGGCGAGAAGATCAAAGTAGCGCAGAAGGATAAGCATGACAAAGTCATCCACCTTTATACTAATGCTAAGAAGGAGCACCATAGCTTTATAGAGTCTGCTGAGGCTTCAGGTTATGATGTCTTGGATATGGATACGATGATCGATACTCACTTCATGCAACACATGGAGCAGAAGTTGGACAACGTGACTTTCGTAAGGGTAGATAGTGATACGGTTGATAACTTAGTGCAAAAAGATGAGACCAGAGAGTCAGTACTTAGTGAAAAAGAGCAAGAAAAAGTAAAGAGCATCTTTACTTCTATCTTGCCTGAATCAGGAGGTCCACACCTTGATATGAAAGCTTTGGCACCAACTGATTATCCAGTGATTGTGACCAAACCAGAGTTCATGAGAAGGATGCAGGAGATGCAGCAGTTTCAAAATATGGGAGCTGGACCGATGCCAGAATTTTTCAATGTAGTAGTCAATACTAATCATCCGATGATCGCTGAGAAGTTGACAAAGATGAAAGGGCAGGAGCGGAAAGAGAAGTTCGCGAGTTATCTATATGACCTTGCAAGATTAAATCAGAATATGTTGAAAGGGGAGGAGATGTCCGCTTTCATCAAGAAGAGCTTAGAGTTTGTGAGCTAATCGCAGACATAGAGTTATAATTAGAAAAGGCCAAGAAGATTCTTCTTGGCCTTTTCTAGTTTAAAATCCTTTGGTGGTCAACCATTCAACCATGGTTTCTAATGCTTCTTCAGAGAATGTCTCAGTGAGCATATTGTATTCTGGAAGTGTGCAGAGCTTACAATTTTGAAATAAGTGATTTAATCCTTCTAATTCTATCGTTGTCACATCGGCCAGGACGGCATCTCGTTTTATAGCTGGAAGGTTGGCGGGTACGACTTGAAAGTCTTCAGAGCCATTGAGCGCGAGTATAGGACAAGTGATATGAGAAAGATATCGTTGAGGTTCATAGCTGAAGAAGAAAGTCATCCATTTGTTGTATATCAACGAAGACATACTCATCGCATACGCCATATCAGAAGGTGCAACTTTTACAGCATCTATAGAATCGAGTGAGTTGTATAGAAGCTTTGCTTGTTTGTTTATAGCATCTTGTTTTTTGGAAAGCTCCTCAGAGCTTCCTACCATTTCAAAGATGGGTCTTAGTTGAGTGATATAGGTCTGGACACCTTCTTTACTCATTATGTCTTTTAAATAGAATTCGTTTTGCTTGACCATAAGATCTACGGTTCCAATCCCTGGTCCTGCGAGGTAAATATGAAAGGCTGCTCCATGGACAAGGCTATCTGCTATCTGAGCGATCATACCGCCTTCACTATGGCCAATGAAACCAATCTTAACGTCTGGATATTTTGATTCTATAAATTGATAAGCTGCTGCAGCATCTTGGGCAAAATCAAAGGAGGTTGAGTTATGTTGGCTTCCTTTAGATAGACCCATCCCGCGATCGTCATATCTCAAAACGCCAAACCCTGATCTCGTGAGCTTATCCGCAACAACAGCAAAGGGCTTATGATGGAAGATGGTTTCATCTCGATCTTGAGGCCCTGAACCTGTGAGCATGATAGCAAAAGTAGACGGGGCTTTACCGTTAGGCATTGTTAAGGAACCTGCAAGTGTTACATCTTCTACTGCATTTACGAAAGTGATACTATCGAGAAGGTAGTCATCTGTAGGTTGAGGTGTCTGAGGTCGTTCTTGTGCTGCCAAAGGTTTGTCTCTGTAGAGTACAACATGCTTTGTGTCTGTGACATCCTCAAAATCCATAGACATCTTATTCTTGTCTATCTCCTTGAACTGGAAGGTCTGCTTATTAAAGAGAGCTGTAAACCCATCTTCAGCGATATAAAAGGTGTCCGCTTTTAAGTTCTTAGTGCCTTGCGCAGGATTGCTTAAGTAGATGGCTTCTTGTTGCCAATCAATGCTCATAGGAAGGTGATATCCATCAAACTTCAGATCGCCTGACCACTTACCTAAAAAGTAAAGTGAGTCAATAACGGTTGTTGATTCTATGTTTTGTGTTGTAGAAGTATGAGCTGACGACTGAGTATCGTCAATAAGAGTAGAAGAGGTTGAACAAGAGTAAAGACAAAAGAGAAAGAGTAGTAATACGAAGCGAGCCATTTTAGCTCTTCGTATCGATGTCTTTCATGCTTTCTTTGAGTTCTCCTTCGATATTGGCTTTTGCATTGTTAAATTCTTTGATGCCTTTGCCAAGACCTTTCATAAGTTCTGGTAGTTTTTTACCACCAAAAAGAAGAAGGATGATCATCCCAACTGCGATCAATTCGTATCCACCTAAAAATGCAAGTAACATGGAGAAATTCATAGCGCTCTGTTTATCATTAGATAAGCAAATTACGCTTAATCTACTGACAAGTACAATTATCGGCCTAACTATTTAATCAAGGCACTAATCACTACATTTGCGCCTTAAATAACGATATATGAGCTTATTGATAGTTGGTACAGTTGCTTTTGATACAATAGAGACGCCATTTGGCAAAGCTGACATGGTAGTTGGGGGGTCAGGGCAATATGCAGCTTATGCGGCAAGCTATTTCACTAATGACATCAACCTGGTCAGTATAGTGGGCGATGACTTTCCGGATGCAGAACTTGCAGAACTGAACGAAAGAGGTGTGAAGACTGATGGAGTAAAAGTGGTTGAAGGAGGAAAGTCTTTCTATTGGGCAGGCAAGTATCACGACAATATGAATGATCGGGATACGCTGGTAACGGACCTCAATGTCCTTGCCGACTTTGATCCAGTACTACCTGCTGACTATAAGCAGAGTGAATACATCATGTTGGGTAACCTAACTCCTGATATACAAATCAGCGTTATTAATCAGCTTGAGGTTAAACCAAAGCTCGTGATGCTGGATACTATGAATCTGTGGATAGATATAGCAAGAGAGCCACTTCTTAAGGCAATCAGTATGTGTGATGTGCTTAGCATCAATGATGAAGAGGCACGTATGTTGAGTGGAGAGCACTCGATTGTACAAGCAGCTGCTAAGATCCTTGAGTTTGGTCCTAAGTACTTGATCATTAAGAAGGGAGAGCATGGAGCCCTACTCTTCGATAAGGATAATGTGTTTTTTGCACCAGCAATGCCACTACAGAGAGTAACAGACCCAACAGGTGCTGGTGATTGCTTTGCAGGTGGTTTCTTGGGCTATGTAGCCAAGACGGGTGATATCTCTTTTGATAACATGAAAAGAGCACTTGTATATGGAGCGGCTATGGCATCATTTGTAGTTGAAGACTTTAGTAACCATAAGATAAAGACAGTATCACAGTCGGATATAAAGGAAAGAATCGTGAGGTTTGTGCAGTTGAGTCAGTTTACGATATAGAAGTTCTTGCGGCGGGGACGCCGTCAAGCACCAGAAGAGGAGCGGCTTTTGGCGGCGTCCTCGCCGCTAATCCTTGCATAGCCATTCTCTTGATGATGGACATGTATGATTTAGATAGAGAGTAAAATAAATATATAGCCAGATACTTGTCCCTAATGAGTGATGAGTATATATTTGCGCTCCCTTAGATAGCTAAGGGGATAAATATAGAGGGCGATTAGCTCAGTTGGTTCAGAGCACCTGGTTTACACCCAGGGGGTCGGGAGTTCGAGTCTCTCATCGCCCACAGAAAAGGCCTTGTCTTTATGACAAGGCCTTTCTTATTTAAGTACATCTGTCTTGTTTAAGCCGCAATAGCATCTTCTGCTTTAGGTGCCTTGTGCATCTTAGAAAAGTCATTGATGACGATCTCTGTTACGTAGTGCTTGCGTCCGTCGCTGTCTTCATAGTTGCGATAAGTAAGTTTTCCTTGTACCATGATTTGATCTCCTTTCTTTGCGACCTTATCCATGTTCTCTGCAAGCTTGCCCCATGCTATGATGTTGTGCCAGTGTGTCTCTTGTACTAGTTCACCAGCGCGGTTCTTATAATATTGGTTTGTAGCGATAGATACTTTGCCTAGCTTCTTGTCATCGCCAAAAGTTCTTAATTCTACGTCACTGCCAAGGTTTCCGATAAGCGTTACTTGATTTCTTAATGCATTCATAATTGATAATTTTTTTGATCCTCTGCACTTATGTTTTGATGTGCTCGGGATGAATAATTGAAAAAATTTATCTGACTTAAGATGTGTGATACATCCGTTGATCAGATCGACAATGCAAATATGAGCTAGGTCGCAAGCCGTAGTCGTTTAATAAACGAGTAGTGCCGTTTGTAATCGTTTGTATCCGTTTGCACACGGCTATAATATCTGTTTTACTACATATTTCGTAAAATAGGATTTAGGGACAATTTTGTTCAATTGAACCTAATGGCTTGATATTGAGATTAAGCCAAAGAATGATGAAAATTGCATGTGCAATATACTGTACGTATATTTGTACGTATAAAGACTCGCTATTATGCAAATCACAACAGTTTCAGACTTTAGAAAGGATATTAAATCATACTTAGATAGAGTCGTAAAAGACTTTGAAACCTTGATTATAAATCGAGGGAAAGACTCTGGTATTGTGGTTATGTCGCTTCAAGAGTACAATTCATTGATGGCAACTAATCATGAATTGTCTTCTCGCAATAATGAATTGAGATTAGATGCTGCAATCAAAAAACTCAAGAGTGGACAAGTTCAAAGTAAAGACCTAATGGAAGACTAACATGAAGTATGTCTTTGTCGACGAGTCATGGGAAGATTATCTGTATTGGCAGAAAACGGACAAGAAGAAATTGAGAAAGATAAATGAACTTCTAAAGGATATAGCACGAAGCCCTTTTGACGGAATTGGAAAACCTGAACCTTTAAAACATAAATACGCAGGGTTTTGGTCAAGACGAATTGATAGCGAACACAGATTGATTTATCAATATAAGGAAGATGCAATATTAATCGCCAAGTGCAGATTTCATTATGATTAAAGCTGTCTTCTACTAGTATTATCCTTTCGATTACCCAAACCCCCAGAACCCTTTATCAGGGTCTGTCTTGACATCTTTGCTAAATGGTACCATCAGTTGATAACCGATATTCTCGTCTTTAGAATCGTCGAGTATGTCTAAGCCAAACTTAACCTTCTTAGGATCATCATATACCATCGTACCAAATATGCGATCCCAGAATGAGAAGATGTTACCGAAGTTGGTATCCGTCCAAGGACGTTCAAAGTGATGATGAAACTTATGCATGTCTGGAGTGACAAACACATAGCTTAATGTCTTATCGAGTGCTCTTGGCAGACTGATGTTAGCATGTGTGAAGTAAGCGAAGAAGATCGTACAGATCCTATAGAAGAGGTAGTAAGCGAGTGGTATACCTGTAACCAAGATAGCCGCTAATGCAAATATCTCCCTTGTGATATAGTCACCTGGATGATGTCTTGTACCTGTAGTAGCGTCAACATGTGTATCACTGTGATGTATCATATGAAATCGCCACATCCAAGGCACTCTATGTAACAGATAGTGGACTGCATACTGAGCCACCAAATCAAGCACCATCACTGCGATGATCAACTCTAACCAAATCGGTAAGTCTATCAAGTAGAGCAATCCAAAGTTATTAGTGGTTGCCCATGTGTAGATACCTACAGTCAAAAACGTAAAGAGCAAGTTGAGTCCAAGATCAGAAGCTAAGAAAAACATATTGACACCTACGTGCTTCACCTTTTTATAACCAAATCTGAAAAGCGGAGATATCGCCTCGATGATCCAGTTAAAAGACAAGCAAGTGAATACCCAAAGCAGTTTTTGCCATGATGGCATCGTCTCAAAAAAGTCAAGAAAAGCTTCCATACGATGTTGATATTTGGATAAATATAATAATCGTAGTCTAGTTAGACGAGTGGATGTGGACTGTATCTATTATGACAATTGGCATAGTGGCTAAATCACAATAGTAGATTGTTTTTATACCTTTCACATATAATTGATCTAAAAGAGAAAGAGTCATGTTAAGAACCTCATTTGTTATTCTATCCTGCTTACTGATGATATCATTTGCGAAAGCGCAAAACACCTCTAATCATGGTAATAAGTTTGAGCAGATAGACCCACTGTTACCGAGTCCCAATGAGTATCGCAATATCGATGGCTCTCCAGGTCACAAGTACTGGCAGCAGCAATGTGATTATAACATATACAGCACTCTGGATGCAGAACGTCAAAGATTGATCGGGAGAGAAAAGATCACCTATACCAACAACTCTCCCAACACTTTAAAATACCTCTGGCTTCAACTGGATGAAAATCAGCATTCGACATCCAACACCAATCAATACTTTGATCCCAGCTCTATCAGTGATATCATGAGTGAGGCTGATCTCAGAAGTTTAGATCCCGCTAATGAAGTCAAAGATTACGGAGTGGTCATCCAAGAGGTGAAAGACGACAATGGTCAATCGTTAGAATATATGATCAATGGTACCTTGATGCGCATCAACTTAAAGACACCGATTGAGTCTGGTGGCCAGTTTTCATTTCACGTCAAGTGGTATTATAATATCGTAGATAGGGTTGCATTGATGGAGCTCAACAAAGACTTTGCTAACTATCCAAGAGGTGGTTATGAATATTTTCCAAAAGATGGTAACTACCTCTATACGATCACACAGTGGTATCCGCGACTTTGTGCATATACAGACAATAGAGGTTGGCAGACTAATCAGTTTACAGGACAGGCAGAGTTTGCACTTACATTTGGTGACTTCAATGTTGAGATGACTGTGCCAGCAGACATGGTGGTTGGTGCTACGGGAGAATGCCAAAATTATAATGAGGTCTTATCTCCAACACAATTGCAAAGATGGACGCAAGCACAAACGGCTACAGAACCAGTGGAGATCGTAACACTTGATGAAGCCAAGAGAATGGAGGCAAGAAAGAAGTCGACAGATACGAAGACATGGAATTATAGTGCTAAGAATGTTAGGGACTTTGCTTGGACGGCCAGCAGAAAGTTTGTTTGGGATGCTATGCCTTATACAACGACAGATGACAAGAAAGTGATGTGTATGAGCTACTATGGTAAGGAAGCATATCCTATCTACAACAGATATTCTACAAAAGCGGTGAAGCAGACATTGATAAGTTATGGCAAGTATGCCTTTCCATATCCATATCCAGTGGCCATATCTGTAGAAGCGAGCAATGGAATGGAGTATCCGATGATCTCATTTAATCCTGGACGAGCAGAAGAAGACGGCACGTATACTGAAGGAGCCAAGAATGCTGCTATAGGAGTCATCATACATGAAGTAGGGCACAACTGGTTTCCGATGATTGTCAATAGTGACGAGCGCAAATGGACTTGGATGGATGAAGGACTCAATAGCTTTGTTGAGTTTTTAGCAGAGTCGGACTTTGATAACAACTTTGATTATGGATTTGGTGCTACTACTACCATTACAGATTATATGGCGCTACCTAAAGAGTACTTAGAACCGATTATGACCAATGGGGAGAACCTTGTCAACTTTGGCGCCAATGCTTATACAAAACCTGCAGCAGCATTAAATGTTCTAAGAGAGACAGTGATGGGCAGAGAGTTGTTTGATTATGCATTTAAAGAATATTGTAATCGGTGGGCCTTTAAGTCTCCAGCGCCGGCTGACTTTTTTAGAAGTATGGAAGATGCCAGTGGTATGGACTTGGATTGGTTCTGGCGCGGATGGTTTTATAGTATCGATGCAACAGACATATCCTTGGATAGCATCAAGTGGTATAAAGTGGACTTAGAATCTGATCCGGAGCAGTTTGTAGATACTTTCGTTTATAAATTAGAAGAACCATTTAGAAGTATATCTCAGATTAGAAACAAAGAAGAGGGGAAAAAATTCACTGTGGACGAAGATCCTGAACTGCAAGACTTCTATACTTACTACGAGCCTTGGAAGACAGATGACTCAACAGTCAGTTATGTCACTAAGATGTATGATGAGACGTATACAGAGGAGGAAAAGCAAGAGAAATTTGGCGGTAACAACTACTACGAATTACACTTCAGTAACAAGGGCGGTCTTATTATGCCCGTGATCATAGAGTGGACATATGAGGACGGTACTAAAGAGATGGAGACGATCCCAGTGCAGATCTGGCGTAAGAATGAAAACGAGTTTACTAAAGTGTTTACCAAGGATAAGGTAGTTACAGCGATCAGGATAGATCCAATGAAGGAAACAGGCGATATCGATGAGTCCAATAACAATTGGCCAGTCAAAGAGGTGCCGACTCGATTCCAAGTGTTTAAGAAGAACAAGAGTATCAAGCCGCTCAATCCAATGCAGAAGGCTATGAAAAAGGAGATAAAACCTTAATTAATCATTAATAAAACCCGTGAAACTCGGATGTGGGAACATTATATCCAGCAATCTCCGTTATAATACTATATACACTCAAACTATGAATCTAGGAAAGTCTAATAACCCAATGTTTACTGAGAAATCCATCGCCAAGGCTAAAGCACTTGAGCTGGAAAGAAGGAGTACTACAGGGGGCAACATGGAGAGTGCGGAAGACATGACGGTCAGCGGAGCGGTCAATAAAACATTTATGCTCCTTGGTATCTTAATGATCACAACGATCTGGAGTTATGGCACGCCTATGCAAATATTTATGCCTGTTGGTGCTTTAGGAGCGGCAGGTGTGTTTATGTTGACAAGCTTTAAGCCACATCTGGCGCCTATCACAGCACCGATATTTGCCTTATTAGAAGGACTGTTTGTTGGTACTGTGTCAGCTATTTATGCAGCATCGTTTGAAGGTATCGTCTTTCAGGCTGTCAGTGCGACATTGGCGACGTTGGCTTCCATGTTGATGATCCATAGATCAGGCCTTATACCTGTCACGCAGAAATTTCGCATGGGCGTATCCATGGCAGTCGGTGCCATCATGATTGTTTATTTGATTAGCTGGATCGGTAGTTTTGCAGGATTCACTGTTCCTTTCATTCACGAAAGTACTTGGCTCGGCATCGGTATCACAGTGGTCATCATCGGGGTGGCAGCGCTTAACCTTCTATTGGACTTTGACAACTTTGAAAAAGGTGAAGCATCTAATGCTCCAAAGTATATGGAGTGGTATTACGGTATGGGCTTAGTCTTTACAATCGTATGGTTGTATGTAGAATTCTTGAGGTTGATTAGCAAGATTCAGAGTGACTAGATCGTAAGTCGCCTTTCGGCAAATATTCTAATTGTTAGTCGGGATTTACATCTCGTAAACCCACTGACCACCCACCATAGTTTTCATCACGGGGATATCAATGATAGTCATTGGGTCTACTTGTGTTGGATCCACTCCGAGGACCACAAGATCTGCTAACTTTCCAGCTTCGAGAGAGCCTTTGTCGTGTTCTTCGTAGGAAGCATAAGCGCCATGGATGGTTCCAATTTTTATGGCTTCTTCGACAGTTATCTTTTGACTAGCACCCCACAGCCGTCCATCATATCCGACCCGTGTTACACTTGACTGAAGCGCCATCATAGGTTCGTATGGGCCAGGAGGATAGTCAGAAGTTTGTGTCACTTTAATCCCAGCATCTAAGAAGCTTCTTAATGCAAACATGTTGTGTAATCTATCTGCTCCATAAAATTTCATCTTCTCACTATGCCAATAGACATAAGTGGAAAATGGACAAGGGATCGCTCCGATAGCCGCTATCCTTTTTACAAGACTATCGTTGATCACAGTACAATGTTCTAATCTGAATCGCGGATCTTTTTTTGGATTTTCTTTTTGTAATCTTTCAAATATCCCAAGTGTAATGTCTATACCCACATCTCCATTAGAATGCACTCCAATTTGCCAACCAGCACTGTGCGCATCTCTACATAATTCATACAGATCGTCAGGATCTGTCACTAGTAAGCCGTAGTCATCCTTACTGCCTATATATGGTTCTGATAGCCGGGCTGTCCTTTCGGATATAGATCCATCAATCACACTTTTCAATGGCCCAACTTTCACCCACTTATCTCCGAGTCCAGTTCGTACGCCAGCTTCGATCATTTTATAAATCTGGAAACCGCGGATGTGATTATAGATTCTTGTTTTAAGCACACCGTTCTTGTTGGCTTGTTGATATGCATCGAGATCTTTGATGCCTCCACTTGCATCGTGGATAGAAGTGATGCCTGATTTTGCAAGTATATTAGAGATCAGTTCTACACCATCGATATACATCTGATCTGTTAAGCTGGGACGATCAGCTTTTATCAAGTCGGTTGCAGTTTCTAAAAACCTACCTGTAAGTTGACCAGTTGTTAAATCACGATCTATATGACCACCATTAGGGTCTGGTGTAGAGGAGTTGATACCAGATATTTCTAAGGCTTTAGAATTTACAAATGCAGTATGGCCTCCTCTATGATTGATGATCACAGGATGGTCCGGTGCTGCTTCGTCGAGATCACTAATATTGATATACCGACCTTCAGATGTCTTTGTATCGTCGTATTTGAATCCAAAGATCCATTCGTTTTTACCAAGTGTTTTTGCTTTCGCTCTGACCAGTGTTTTAATTTTATCAATAGAATCCAAAGAACAGTCTAAGTCGATTAAGTGTCGTCGTCCTGAAGAAGCAGGATGTGAGTGTGCATCTATAAAACCGGGTGTAATGGTTCGACCATCCATGTTGACACTCTTGGTAAATGAAGTCGCCAACTTCAAAACTTCCTGATTAGAACCTACATGAAGTATACGATCCCCAAAGATGGCAATGGCTTGTGCCCTTGGTTGATTGGGATCTACAGTTATGATATTGGCATTGTGTAGGATGAGATCAGGCCCTGTTTTAAAAAGAGTGGAAGCTGCTAACGGCCCAAGTAGGCCTACAAACTTGCGACGATTAAGCTGGAACATATCCCGATATTCAAAAGAATGGAGTAAAAAATCAAATTATCCTTATCAAAGTACGAAAAAGTTGAAACCTCAAAGAGGGACCTTCTCTTTGGAAGAGCAGAAGCCTTCTTTCCTTAATACATAAAGGTTCCGGCCGCTCTAGCGTGTGTTTCTTGGTTTCTGATACGACTCAAAAGATGATATGAGACGCCATATTCTTTTATGAGGCGATTTGACTTTATATGTTCTGCAGTTTTGAAGAAAACAAACAAATATGGAAATGAACACATTGTTGCTCGACGTCAAAGGATACCTTATCACTTTAATATTTAGCGTAAGCATACTCTTCTTGAAAACACCTGTGATGAGTCAAGATGAGATCTCGGTCACTTTTCAAGTTGACTTAACCCAAGCGATGGAAAATGGAAGACAGATAAATAAGGTAGGCTTAAGAGGAAGCACCCTGCCTCTTAGTTGGGAAGAAAACTATACTCTTTCAGATATCGATAAAGATGGGATTTATGAAGCTACTGTGATGATTGACAATCCTGAATCATTAGAGTATAAGTTTGTCTTGGGAAGTGGGGATCAGATTGAGTGGGAGTCTGTTAACAATAGAAAGCTGCAAGATCAAAAGGGCAAATCGAGTTTGACGGCTTTCTCTTTATGGGATAGTAACTTGAGAATGAGTAAGTCAGATCTCGTGTCGTACAAAGTTTCACCAAAAGGACTTCAAGAGGACCTGAAGATTTTAAAGAAGGCGCTTCATGAGCTTCATCCAGGACTTACAAAACACATTAACCCTGAGGACTTAGCTTCAGAGTTTGAAAAGGTCAGTCAGGTATTTGAGTCACCACGAACCCTGAGAGAAGCATATAAAACTATCTCCCAGTTAGTCGCTAAAATAGAATGTGGTCATACAATGACTGGAGCGTTTAATCAAAGTGAAGAAATAGAACAAGTCATTTTGAATCAAAGAGATAAGCTCCCTTTCTCTACTAAGATCATCGATGGACGAATGTATATCCATCGTAACGTTTCTGAAAATGATAGATTGGTTCGTGGGACTGAGGTTATAAGCATCAATGGGGTAGAAGTAAGAAATATACTAAAGACCCTTTTGGCTGTTACCAATGCGGATGGTTCTAATGATGCGATGCGCTACGACAAGATGCAAATATTGGGTTATGGAGAACACTCGACCTTTGATTTGTATTACACTCTTTTTTATCCCATGATTGATGATGTGTTTGAGTTATCACTTCAAGACCCTAAAACTAAAAGTCATTATAAAGCTTCAGTAAAGTCACTAACCTTTGTTAGAAGAGAACAATTGATGTTTGCATCATTCTCTAATATTCCAAAATCTTATGATGATCTATGGTCGTTGACTTATCCATCTGAAAATGTTGCTCTCCTTCGTTTAGGGACCTTTGTGGTTTGGAAGATGGATATGGATTGGAAGAAGTTCATGAATGATGCTTTCAAAGAAATAAATGAGAAAGGTATAAAATATCTCATCGTAGACATCAGAGGAAATGGTGGTGGCTTAGATGAACCAAGTGCAGTCTTGATGAGAAACATTATTAAGAAGTCGTTTTCTATAAAAGCTAATCAACCGTATGCCAAATACATCAAAGTTTCTGATGAGCTAAAGCCTTATTTAAAGACTTGGGGTAACAAAGGGTTTGATATAACAAATCAAGTGAGTCTCTCTGACAATGGGCTTTATAAAAGCAATAGTGCAGACTTCGAGTTTACTCTTTCTCCTACTAAAGATGGATTTAAAGGTGAGACATATGTACTTGCTGATGCGTCTAATAGCTCGGCAACGTACATCCTCTCTAAGACTATAAAGGCCAACAAAGTGGCAACATTGGTCGGACAACAAACTGGCGGTAACTTAAGAGGGATTAACGGAGGGCAGATGTTCTTCTTAGAACTGCCTAATTCAAAAGTAGAGGTAGATATTCCGCTTTGGGGAGAGGGCCCAAGGTTGGGGCAACCAGATAGAGGTGTGCAACCTGATGTGTTTGTTAAGCGCTCAGTTCATGACCTCATCAATGAAGTAGATACTGAAGTAGAAGCTGTTCTTTTCTTAATAAAGGGAAAAAGTAAAGACCGGTGAACGTATCAGTGATGCTAAGACTATGAGAGTAAAATCTGTGTAAGCCAATTTTTTAGACAAGCATTGCTCTCACAATTAAGTATTTTGCATTTTTTGAAATCAAAGAATAGTAAAACCATTAAGACAAGAAGTATGAATCAGGAGTTAAGATCAAAATTAGATGAGAAAGGATTGCTTGAACTATCGGTTCATTCTTCTGATATTCCAAAACCCGGTAAGGGTGAAGTAGTTGTCCAGATAGAAGCGGCACCTATCAATCCTTCTGATGTAGCTGTTTTATTTGGCATGTCCAATATGATAACACCGGCGCTTATTGGGACAACTGCTGATCCAAAACCGCTTGTTTATCCTCCAGCTATCCTTGGACATTTTAAAAGGAGAGTAGGTAAGTCTCTCCCTTCTGGAAATGAAGGATCAGGCACAGTGATAGATGCAGGTGAGGGTGCAGAACATTTGAAAGGAAAAGTGGTGGCACTCTTTGGAGCAAACTGTTTTGCTAAGTATAGATGCGTACCTGCTCAAGCTTGTATCGTTATGAATGAAGGAACAACAGCACTTGATGCCGCAGCTAGTTGTGTGAATCCTTATACGGTCCTTGCGATGGTAGAGACTATGAAGTTAGAAGGCCATAAAGCTATCATAAATACAGCAGCTGCTTCTAATCTCGGTCAGATGTTAGTCAAGGTCTGTAAGTCTGATGGCATCGCATTGATCAATATCGTAAGAAGAAAAGAACAAGTTGATCTGCTTAAGTCTATTGGGGCATCGTATGTTGTAAATAGTAGCGAAGAAAGTTTTAAAGATGATCTGATAAAAGCCATAGGTGAAACTGGAGCTACGCTTGCTTTCGAATGTATCGGAGGCGGTTCTATGACTAACGATATATTGGATGCCATGGAGAAGTCCATTTTAAGCAAACAAGAAGCTTACAGTGTCTATGGATCTGTCACTAAGAAGCAAGTATACATCTACGGTGGACTGAGTCAACAACCCACTGTGCTTAATCGATCATATGGCATGTACTGGAATGTAGGAGGTTGGCTCGTAACACCGATCATCCAAAGAGTCGGTCCAGAAGGGTTTGCTAAGATGAAAAAGAGAGTGGCAGACGAGATCAAGACTACTTTCAAAAGTGAGTTTCATAAGACGATCTCATTGAGTGAAGCATGTGAGCCAGACAACATAGCCGCATATGTAAAAGCAGGTAGTGGATTGAAGTATCTGGTTAATCCTCAGTTATAAAAAGGTAAGACTTATAGAATTAGGTTAGCTGATAAGCAACCAGACCACCAGACATACGCCATACTAATGGCAGCTACTATATTGGATATGTAAGCAAAGAGCTTCATCTCAAATAGGGTATACGTTTTATTTTATAGATGATTAATAAATCCACAAGCAACCAAACCAGGCCTGTACCTAATATGCTTGCGAAGAAGTAGTCTTTAAATATCAATACCAAAAGGAGTACCTCTATGGTAACCAAAACTATAATCAGTGTTTTTTTTTCATACCGACATATCTCGCTCATCTGACTGGTTGGTAACAAGTACAACCATAGCGTTGCAAACCAAAGGCCGGGTCTAGATGACTTTAACCAGAAGTGCCAAGTTTTCATGCTACAATGTGTTATTTATAAAACACTTCTAAAATGTAAAAGGATGTCGTGCTCGTGATATTAACATTATATTGATAAAACCTAAGACACTGGGATGTCATTGTTTACGATAAGAATTTCCTTTAACAGCTCAGGTACAGTTTTAGATTTTAATATCGTTGGATCATGATGATAACTAATTGTAATTGAAAGTCCTATCACTTTCTTGTTTTTTATGATTCTCTCAATACTCATTATATCATTTATGTTCATAGATAGGTTAGGGTCTTTGTTCTTTCCACCAAGCGTATATCTATATATCTTCCCATTTTTTACAATGACATAAGTCTTTATAAGAAAAGGAAGCGATAGAAAAGTTAACATGACTATCGTTATATGTAACGAAGTTTCTAAAGTTAGAAAGACGAAAGAGTATATTACGGGCACTAAGAGTAAACCTATTAGCACGTTCATATAAGAAGAATCAAGATAGTGGCGCTTATTAGCCATAGAATGTGCTACTTCCTTTTTTTCAACGCATCCTTTGGTTCTGGTACCCAATGATGTTTTCCTCCGGCACGATCATCGTCAAAGGTTGTTGGTGCCTTGCCATTATTCATATAGTCTGACCAGCTTTCATGCGTTTTGTTTTTTGTAACGTCTACCATTGTGATGCATTCTTCTACTGGGCATACGAGCGAACAAAGATTACAACCTACACAGTTTTCTTCTATGATGTGTGGCGTTCGCTCTCCGTTAATCTCACTTAATCCGATAGCTTGGTGTGCACCATCTTCACAAGCGATATAACAAAGTTGACAACCGATACACTTGGTGTTGTCGATCTCTGCTATGATTTTATAATTGAGATTGAGGTGTTCCCAAGATTCTACTTTCGGTACAGATTTTCCAATTAAGTCATAAAGTGTTTCAAAACCTTTGCTATCCATGTAGTCTTCAAGCCCAGCTTTCATCTCGCGCACGATACCAAAGCCATAGTGCATCGCCGCAGTACAAACTTGTACATTGGATGCTCCGAGTAACATGTGTTCTGTAGCATCTCTCCAAGTTTCTATACCGCCGATACCAGAGATTGGGATATTGACATCGCGATCCTGTGCGCAGGACTTGACCATGTTGAGTGCAATCGGCTTTACAGCGGGTCCGCAATATCCACCATGTGTGCTCTTTCCATCTACGGACGGATTTGGTGCGAATGTGTCGAGGTCTACATTGACGATGCTTTGTACCGTATTGATTAGAGATATAGCATCGGCGCCACCAGCGGCAGCAGCTCTTGCAGGTTCTGTGATGTCTGTGATATTAGGTGTTAGTTTTACAATTACAGGGACTTGAGCTACTTCTTTAGCCCACATTGTGATGGTCTTCAGAACATTAGGTTCTTGACCTACTGCAGAGCCCATGCCACGCTCGCACATACCATGTGGACATCCGAAGTTGAGTTCTATGCCGTCGGCTCCTGCGTTCTCAACATCTTTTATAATCTGATGCCATTCTTCTCTGGTCTGTACCATGAGAGAAGCGATAACTGCATGATCTGGAAAGTACTTCTTGACTTCTTCAATTTCTCTGAGGTTATCAGATAGTGGTCGGTCTGTGATCAACTCTATGTTGTTGAAACCCATCATCCGAGTATCGCGATAGTTGACAGCACCATAACGACTGGATACATTGACTACCGGTACACCCATTGTCTTCCAGACGGCTCCGCCCCATCCCGCATCAAATGCCTTCATGATCTGATATCCACTATTGGTTGGAGGCGCTGAAGCCAGCCAAAAAGGATTGGGAGAAGTTATACCTGCAAGGTTCGCTCTTAAGTCGGCCATGGCTTGTTTATTTATTAATTATGTAAGAGTGTATGCCTTGTGCAGCGCTTTTGCCTTCTGCACATGCATTGACAACTTCTGCGCCGCCATTTACGGCATCGCCTCCAGCGAAGTATATTGGATTACTACATTGACCTGATTCGCTATCAACTTTAACTTTGCCTCTGTTGTCATACTGAAGGCCAGCCAGATCTAAAAAATCTTTTTGCTTTATTTGGCCGGTTGCTCTAATTAGAAAATCACATTCTATTGTAAATTCTGATCCGTCGACATTTTCTAACTTTCCATCAGTTGATTGAGTTTTGATGCACTTGAGTTGAGCGACTTTTTGGTCGCCTATGATTTCAGTTACGTTGGTGCTGAAGAGTGCCTTTACGCCTACTGACTTTGCAAGATCATATTCAAACTCATAGGCACCCTTTGCTTCTTTTGATCTTCTATAGACCAATGTTACATCTGCACCCAGTCGCGCTGATTCTGATGCAGCATCCATAGCAGTATTGCCACCACCGATGACAACGACTTTCTTTCCTACAGTTACAGAGAGCGGATCTAACTTTAGTTGTTCGATGAATTCTGTTGCTCCGATACAATTTTCTAATTGCTCGCCAGGTGTTCCTGTAGATCGTGTATCACCAAGTCCGATGCCTAAAAAGATCGCATCGTATTTGCTTTCTAAAGTATTGAGCTCTCTTCTTGTGTCTATGTTTTTATTGTATATAACTTTGAAGCCAAGCTGTCTTTGTAGATATGCTACTTCGTCCATGACATCTTGGTTGGCAATTTTATAGGGTGCTGTACCGTGCATCGCCAATCCTGATGGCTTGGCCTTCGCTTCAAAGATATCCACTTGATAACCCAAAGTCGCCAACTCACTTGCACAAGCGATGCCACCTGGCCCTGCGCCAACTACGGCCACACTTTTTCCATTTGCGTCAGCTTTTTTAAATATGCTTTTATCTTTTCTAATGGCATCAGTAGTTGCATGACTTTGTAATCTGCCGATCTCTATTGGTTTGACATCTTGTTCGTTATAAACACAAGCTCCTTCGCAAAGTACTTCAGTAGGGCAGACCTTACCACAAGTGTGACCAAAGAAGTTAGCACTATATATTGTCTTAGCTGCACCAGTAAGATTCTCAGTATTGATCTGCTTTATAAACAATGGGATGTCTATGCTTGTAGGACAAGCCTTGATGCAAGGAGCATCATAACAGAAGAGACATCTCGAACTCTCATAGTAGGCCATGTTAGCATCCATGAGTGGCTTGAGCTGAGGAAAGTTAGCTTCGTACTCTGCTGTTGTTTGGGGTTTTTTAAAGTCGCTCATTTTCTAATTATAGGTCAACGATTCTTCCATAAGTCTCAGGACGTCTGTCCCTATAGAACTGCCAAGTGCTGCGCACCTCGTCTATCTCATCAAGATCAAATTCTGATATGAGTAACTCATCTTTGTCTTGTGATGCTTGAGCGAATATCTGTCCCTTAGGATTAACAAAATATGAGCTTCCATAGAACTCACCGATATTCCATGGCGCCTCAGAACCCACTCTATTGATGCAGCCCATGAAGTAACCATTTGCGGCAGCGTGAGCAGGTTGCTCTAACTCCCAGAGATATTGAGATAAGCCCTTCACAGTAGCAGAAGGATTATAAACAATCTCAGCACCATTGAGCCCTAAGCAGCGAGCACCATCTGGAAAGTGACGATCATAGCAGATATAAACTCCAACTTTGGCGTATGCTGTTTGAAATACTGGATAACCCAAGTTGCCTGGACGGAAGAAGAACTTCTCCCAAAACCCAGCGATCTGAGGGATATGATTTTTTCTGTATTTGCCTAAGTATGTGCCATCGGCGTCTATAACCGCCGCAGTGTTGTAGAATATACCAGCGCTCTCTCTTTCGTAGATCGGCACGATGATCACCATATTATACTTCTTGGCATACTCACACATAAGCTGTGTTGTTGGCCCATCAGGAATCGCTTCGGCAGTAGCGTACCACTTGGCATCTTGGCTGGGGCAGAAGTATGGTGTCGTAAATATCTCTTGAAGACAAAGTATCTGAACGCCCTTCTTTCCTGCCTCTTCGATGTAAGGGATGTGCTTCTCAGTCATCGCCTTCACGATTTCGTCTATGGATCCTTCGCCCTCAGTCATCGGCAAGCCAAGCTGGATAAGACCCGATTTTATTTTTCTACTCATAAGCTATGTTGTCCACCTGTCCTTGATGAGCAGGCTTACGCCAAAGTTAAGGAATCGTAAGAGTTATGAACAGCTTTATTGAGTCTTGAGCCAGACTTTGATTGGCAATTCGACTTTCGTCAAATAGCAGCTTTAGCTTTCCCTCTCTTAACGAACGTCCCAAAGCCCTTGTTTATCTTTACTTCGCCTTGGTCTATAGCATGCTGGCCTCTTAATATAACATGCTTGCACTTGCCCGTTACTTCCCAACCTTCGTAGGCGGAGTAATCAACATTCATATGATGTGTCTCAACTGATAAAGTGTGCTTTTCATTAGGGTCAAATATGACCAAGTCGGCATCTGAGCCTACTGCGATACAACCTTTCTTGGGGTGCATACCAAAGATCTTTGCCGCATTAGTAGACGTTACCTCTACAAACTTCTGTGGTGTGATCCGTCCTTTGTTGACCCCTTCTGAGTAGAGCAACTCCATGCGATGTTCTATGGCAGGATGACCATTAGGGATTTTGGAAAAATCATCTTTACCCATTAACTTTTGCTCCCACATAAATGGACAGTGATCCGTTCCAACGACTTGTACTTTGTTATGATTAAGGCCCGCCCAAAGAGCTGCTTGGTCTTTCTTTTCTCGGAGTGGTGGGCTCATGACGTACTTTGCGCCATCAAAGTCTTTTTCATATAGTGATGCATCCAGCAAGAGATATTGGATGCAAGTTTCTACATATACATTTTGATTGCGCTGGTTGGCTCTTCTTGTTGCGTTGAGTGCTCCTTCGCAAGTTAAATGGACGATGTACGCAGGAACACCTGTATAGTCTGCCATATCGCAGAATCTTCCAGATGCTTCTGCTTCTGTGATTTCCGGTTGTGATAGATAATGGTAGAGTGGAGATAGTTTTCCTTCCGCTCTGTGCTTAGCGATCAACTGATCAATCATGTCTCCATTGGTCGCATGGACGGTGACCATGCCGCCCTTATCCTTTACTTCCTTCATGAGATTAACCATCTGGCCATCATCAATCATCAAAGCACCTTTATAGGCCATAAATGTCTTGAACGAAGTGATGCCTTCTCCTTCGATGAGTTGTACTATTTCCTTCGATGTTTCTTCATTGAAGTCCGTCACCGCCATATGAAATGAGTAATCACCATAGCAGTTGTTATTAGCTCTTCCTTTCCAAGCAGCAAGCGCATGATGTAGCGACTTGCCTTGCGTCTGAAGTATGAAGTCAATCACCATCGTTGTACCACCATGAAGAGCTGCAAGTGTCCCAGAGCTGTAGCTGTCACTTGAATATGTTCCCATAAAAGGCATCTCCAAGTGTACATGAGGATCTATCCCACCTGGAAATATAACATGTCCAGCAGCATCAATTACTTTGTCAGCATCCATGTTAAGATCTTCACCAATGGTATGTATCGACTCGCCTTGGATATAGATGTCTGCTTGATAGTCATCTGAGGCAGTGATGATGCGTCCGTTTTTTATAAGTAGTGACATTTTATAATTTCAATTAGTAATGTTTGTTTCAATTGTGCTTGACTAGGCATGAACTTCTTGATCGGCGATAGTGATCGCTTGTGAGATAATGTTCAGTCCTTCGCCAATCTGACTTTGAGTAATATTAAGTGGTGGCGCAACGAATATAAAGTTCCACTTTACAAAAGTGAACATCCCAAGTTCTCTAACTTTGGCTGCTACCTTTTTCATTGTTTTCATCTCGGAAGCTGAGGCATTCCAAGGTGCCATGGGTTCTTTGCTTTTTCTATTTTTCACAAGCTCTATACAACCGAGCATACCGGTGTTACGCCAATCACCAATAGAAGGATGCCGATCCATCAGCTCAGTCATTTTATAATCAATATACCTTCCATTATCAACTGCCAGCTCGATTAAGTTATCTTTCTCATATATGTCTAGGACAGCAAGAGCGGAAGCACAAGCCACTGGGTGAGCAGAGTAGGTAAGACCTAACGGAAGATAATTGTCATCATATGCTTTTGCAATAGTCTCTGATACCATCAATCCGCCTAAAGGCAAATATCCAGCAGTAAGCCCTTTTGCGATACACATCATATCAGGACTTACATCATGGTGATCAATACCAAACCATTTTCCAGTTCTACCAAAACCACTCATCACTTCATCTATGATCAATAAGATGCCATACTTGTCGCACAAGCGTTTAACTTCTTTGAGATAATAAGGTGGATACTTTATGCATCCTGATGAACCTGATTCCCCTTCCATGAGTATGGCAGCAAAGTTCTCAGGACCCTCGTACTTTAAGATATTTTCTAAGCTAGCGATACCTCTTTTCCCACATTCTTCGATGCTATCAGAATACCATGGGCAACGGTATGCATAAGGATTTTCGACATGCACAAAGTTAGGTGCTTGCTGTGCATCAACTTTCAGCTTTCTGGGATCTCCTCCTGCTGTCATAGCACCAATCGTCGCACCATGATAGGCGCGATACTGAGTCATGATCTTATGTCTGCCCGTATGTAGTCTTGCAAGCTTGATGGCATTTTCTATTGCTTCTGCACCGCCTAGTGTAAAGAAAGTCTTAGTGAGTCCAGCAGGGCTGATTGCTTCGAGTCTCTTTCCTAACTCACCTCGTACATCAGTAGTGAAGCTTGGAGCGACATAGCTCAGTCTTTCCATTTGCCTTGCTACTGCTTCTGTGACTTCTTGTCGCCCGTGACCGATATTGACATTCATCAATTGAGAAGAAAAGTCAATATACTTCTTGCCATCGGAGTCAAAAAGATAAACGCCTTTTGCATGGTCTGCGTGTATAGGGCTTAGTGCTCCTTGGGATGACCAGGAGAATAATGTATAGTCCAGACTATCTTTTATATTTGGTGCTTGTATCATGTCACGATTTAAATCAAAATATCAATCAAAATTAAAAAGTCAAATTTCTTTCACTTGAAGATCAGTTGACAATGAATGGATCATTTTTGCTTGTTTATTATCATCTTAGATGATATTGCGATGACTTCATCTAATTCTTCCAAGAGCCAATCTCTTTTCAACGCGTCTCCTGCTTTTATATATTTCAGTATTTTTAGAGAAGATCGAGACTCTTTTAACTCTTTACATAGTAGTGCTAACTTATGAATGAAGTCTTTGTTGGTTATTGTTCCTTGAGCTTCACCATAATTCAATGCAGCACTACCAGAAGATCTTATTAACTGCTTTTTATAGTAATCACTTTCAAAATTATTCTCAAGCTTTTTACAAAAGAAAATGACCCTACCTGCCAACCGAACTAACCGTTCTTCAAAATCATATATTTTATCACCTAATTCCAAGTTTGATATTTCAATTGTTTATTCTTTTTTGATTGTCATTGATATTGACATTTTGATTGTCTATGACATCCAATTGGTACGATCTTCGGGATTCCACTTTGTTGTTCGTTTTTTCAATTTTGTCCAGAAGCTGATCGAACTTTTGCCAGTTATATCGTTGACGCCAAAGCGAGATTCATTCCAACCGCCAAATGAAAATGGTTCTCTTGGAACAGGCACACCGATATTAACACCTACCATCCCAGCACTTACTCTGTCCATAACGTAATTGGCCATAGATCCATTTTGTGTAAAGACGGATGATGCGTTACCATAGTTGGATGCGTTTTCTATTTTGATAGCATCGTCTATATTGTCTGTTCTCATAATAGATAGCACGGGTCCGAAGACTTCTTCTTGGGCGATCTTCATATCGGGGCGAACATGGTCTATAACTGTAGTTCCGACATAGAACCCATCTTCTTTGCCCGGCACGGTGACGTTTCTTCCATCGACTAAAACTTTAGCGCCTTGTTCTTCTGCTTCTGTGATATATCTTTCTATCCGATCCTTAGCGGCTTGAGAGATTACGGTGCCTAAGTTTTCTCCTACCTTGATGTTTCGTGCTTCTTCGCATATGCGATCTACGATATGGTCTATCTGGCCTACTGCTACCATTGCTGATGCAGCCATGCAACGCTGTCCAGCACAACCTGCCATTGAGGCAGCAACATTAGTTGCAGTCATGTCGACGTGTGCATCTGGTAGTACAATCAAGTGATTTTTTGCGCCGCCTAGAGCAACACATCTCTTGAGATTGGAGGTAGCTCGTTGGTATACAATCTTGGCTACATGTGTTGACCCAACAAATGACACAGCTTCTATATCAGGATGATCACAGATGGCTTCAACTATTTGTTTGTCACCGTTGATAACATTGAGTATGCCATCTGGCAGTCCTGCTTCTTTTAGCAGCTCTGCAATCTTCATAGCACTGATTGGTGTTTGTTCTGATGGCTTTATGATCATACAGTTCCCCAGAGCGATAGCATTGGGGATGGTCCAAAGTGGCACCATGGCTGGAAAGTTAAATGGTGTAATGGATGCCACAACACCAACGGGTACATGGCTCGTTCTGCATTCAACCCCTTGGCTCACTTCTTGGATTTCGTCGCTGATCATTTGCGGAAGCGAACAAGCGAATTCTGTTAGCTCAATACCCTTCATTACCTCAGCTCTTGCCTCGCTATGGATCTTTCCATTTTCCAGATGTACTAACTCTGTCAGCTCCTCAATATCTCTTTCTAATAGTTGTCTGAACTTATAGAATACTTGCACCCTTTCCTTTAGGGTCATGCCAGACCATCCAGGCAGTGCTTTATGAGCAGCGGCAACTGCATCTGATAGATCATCTGTAGATGATAAAACTACCTTAGATATAACTTTACCATCGCTGGGACTCAAGACGTCTATTGTGGTTGCTTGACCATTGGACAAAACGCCATTGATAAAATTTTTAGTTATTGGACTGATAGATAAGGTGCTACTCATAACGTAATCTTATTTAGTCCTTACAATGTAAATAGAATTTACGATCTACTACTATCAGGAATAATGGATATCATAGATAGCACAAAGAAGAAGATACCTCCGATCTTTATGACTTCGATCATATCATTGACAGTATTGATGGTGATGATCATCATCAGTGTTGTGCCTAAGCACAGCAAGAGGAGCTTGTCTCTTTTATCATTGCAGTTGTGATATCTCTCTTCTAATTTTATAAAAGCTACAATGATAAGTATTATGAATATGCCTAAGCCTATCCATCCTTGTTCTACAAGCACCATCAGATAGTAATTGTGGATGCCTGACCGCTCGGGATTGTCACTGACGTAGGTCTCAAAACTAAATATAGTATATGGTTTGTATGTCTCATAAAAGTTAGAGGGCCCGACTCCAGTCAATGGCTTATCGGCAATCATATTAGCACCAGCTACCCAGCGATGGACCCGTTCCATGGTTGATATATCTTGACCGCTTGTCGTAGCAGATATTTTGTTTTCAAAGTCCATTTGCATAATGGCTTTATTATAATCTGGGGCTAGCTCGAGATAGTGGTTGTTGTGATGAAGCCAAAGCGTGCCGCTAATCACAGAGATCAACACTATGACAATGGACAGACGTGTTAACTTTAATTTTAAAATCACTGCATAGATAACTGATGCAGCCATACATAGGTATGTGATTCGAGCATACGCAAAGTGCATAAAGACTAAAGCAATAATAGCGCCTATGAAATAGAGGAATCTGTTAGGAGAATATGAAGATTTGTATAAATACCAATAGAGTGGAAGTGTTATAACTAATGTTGCTGCATAGTTCACATGATTGCGCCAGATGGGTTGCCCAGCATTAGTTCTGGTCAGATAGGAAAGCCCAAGTTGATAGTGCTGGACAAAAAAGTATAATGCGGCTATGAGTGTTCCTACAATGAAATATTTGAAAATGGATCTAAGATCTTTTTTATTATCGACGAGATAATAAGGCAAGAGATAGAATGGAAGTATGTACCATGATTTAGCAAGCGCATACTTTAAAGAGATGGTGGGATGATGTGAGAATATAGAAGTGTATAGTATCCATCCAAAGTGTAAAAGAATTATCAATGATAAAACTGAGAATACTTTTTTAGGAACTCCTTGCCATAGGATAAATAAGAATGTTACAATAAATAGTAACCACAATATGGGTTCACCAATGAGGTCAGTAGATAATCCGCCGGACAGTTGGACTTCTGCGGAAATAGGAACGAAAAAGAATAGTAGCCGATACAAAAGCTTCAACTGAAAAATAGCAAAGTATCCTGCTATTACAACAGCTGGGAGTATAAATGAAATCCAGTAATTATCAATAACAATAGCACTTGCAGTAATGAATATAGCTGCAAGAACAATAGAGATAATAGACTTGTCACTTGTCAACAAAGGATGTATACCGATATGCTGCGTCTGCACTTTAGACATTACTTGTCCTTGAGTGAACTTAGGGTTTCTCTAATTAGAACAAGTGATAGAGCAAGCAGCCCCACAAGGACCATAGAGCCAAGGACGTATAGAGACCTTCTTGGTCTTGACTTTTCTATAGGCAAATCAGCAGCTTCGATGATATGCACTGAAGGAGTCGATGTGCCTATAGAAGTTTCTAATTGCTGCATCTTAATCGCTATGTCGGCTATCTCATCATTCAACTTTGATTGTATCGATTCGAGATTGGTGACAAGGGCTATACCTGCAGAGTAGTTTTCTATTTTGTTTTTTAGAATTTTACTACTTGGTGATTTGATTTCTAAAGTGGTCAGTGCTTCGGCTTGTGTCTCAGTGCTATATATGCCAAACTTGTTTTTAACTCTTTGTAGGCTATCGGTGGTAGAAGAGAGTCGATTGGTATTTGCCGTAAGGCTCATCTTGAGCTGATCGTACATCCGACGTTGGGAGCTTGCGACAACATCATGTGCTTTCTTATCAATCTTATCAAGCGCAGACTTTGTAAGTTTTTGGGCCATCTCAGGGTCTTCGTCTTCTATAGATAGGTTGATAGCATCGTAAGGCGTTTTTTGGATTTTGTAGAGCTTGTGAAATCTTTTCATGAGTTTTACTCGACCCTTATTATCATTTACTTCTATGCCGTAGTGAGCTGCAAGTTGATGTTGGTCAATTAGCTCTTGTGCTAGTTCCGAGGAGGCTGCCATACTCAGTAAGCGATCTACATCTCGATCATCACCGTAGTAATTTTGGTTGTCAACTTGTAGTCCCGGTTTTAAGAGTGCGTTGTTGACAGGGTAGAACGTTGTACTAGACTGGTAATAGTTCGGTTGAAGAAGCATAACAGCTGCTGTAACCACTCCTGCCAAAATCGCGCTACCCAGTATAAGGTTTTTATTCTTCCACAGGACAGGGATCAGATGTATCAACGATCTATCTTCCATAGGTCATAAAGATGGCTATTGTGACGACAATTCCTTTGATCTTGTTACTTTTTTTAGCACGAAGAGCTTTTCATTAGGGCAGTACCTACGTTGCTTTTTTTTACTTTTAAAGATGTCTAAGAAACACTATTACTTATTGCTATCGGTATTCATTGTCGCCTTTGGTTGTAAAGAAGAAGAGTCGAGGCCAGTAAAGCCTAATATTATTCTTATCAATGTTGACGACATAGGATACGGAGACTTTGAGCCTTATGGTCAAGAGCTGATCAAGACTCCTCATATCTCTCGGATGTTTGATGAAGGAGCTCACTTCACTAATTTTTATGCTGGATCTACCGTTTGTGGCCCTTCTCGAGCTGCCTTGCTTACAGGATTGCACACGGGTCATCTTAGAAGTTGTGGCAATGGGCAGGACAGTCTCTCACTTTTATTTGAAACGTGGCCTAACTTGATGCAAGACAATGGTTATCGGACGGGTATGTTTGGTAAACAGCATCTTGCCTTATTAGATGGATCTGAAGTCTTAGGAGATAGTCCACTTGATCGTGGATTTGATGAATTTGTTGGGTGGCTTAATGCAGAAGATGCTCATCAGCATTTCGTCGATGGCAAGACTAATGGTTGGAGCAGAAGGGACTATATGTTCAAATCAATGGAGGATGGAGGTATCATCCCTCATTATATCGCACCAGATCGCTTTGTGCAAAACGAGTTTCTTGATCATGGCTTAGAATTTATAAAAGAAAATCAAGACACCTCTTTTTTCCTTTATCTACCTTTTACAATCGGTCATGCAGAGGTTGCTATACCAAAAGCAGGAGAGCCTGATTATAATGATAAAAAGTATAATGGTCTCTTAGAGCAGTACCTTGATGAAGACGGGAAGAGTATCTTTCCAGAATTTGATTATCAAGGAGACAAGATTTATGCTCGACCCAATCCTTACAAAACAAGGGCAACTTTTGCTGCAATGATTAGTCACCTTGATAGAGACATCGGTGAGTTATTACAATTGTTAAAAGAACTGCAATTAGAAAAGAACACTCTGGTTATCTTAACAAGTGATAATGGCCCATCTGATGAAGGAGGCATAGATGAGCAACAAATAGATGGAAAGCTTGAAAGCCCCTTCAATAGCTCTGGAGGTCTTCGAGGATTTAAGCGGAGCTTACATGATGGTGGCATTAGAGTGCCGATGATTGCGTGGTGGCCAGGAAGAATAGAGAGTGGATTAAAGGTTGATCAATATTATGCAAACTATGATATTGGCCCGACTATACTGGAACTGTCGGACTCAGAAGATTTGAAAGATACGGATGGCGTTAGTTTTTTGCCTCAATTACTTCAACAAGAGAATCCTAAACAACATGAATTTTTATACTGGGAGTGGCGAAACAAACAAGCTGTAAGATTTGATAATTGGAAAGTTGTCAGGAAGCAAAACAATAGCGAAATGGATAGCGTCGAACTATATGACATCGTAAATGACCCAAGCGAGCTAGTAGATCTTTCTTCTGATCCTACATACATCAGCATAGTAAATAGAGCAAAAACTTATTTGAACCAAGAGTCCACTGGTGTAGGTTGCAACTTTGTAAAACTGAAAGTTTAGGCTTCCTTTTGTTCCGCTCTATAAGCAGATCGATGCTTTAGATAGGCCCAGATGCTAAAGCTCATAGTGCCCAAAACCATAGTAGGAACCGTAGAGTAAAATGGTTCTGGAGTTCCTTTGATAGCATGCAGTACGTAAGTAAGTGCACTTGTGAGTAGGGAAGGAGCTAGCCCACCGCACAGTACCGCAAGTGCTCTTTCTTCAAGGTTGAGTGCGATGTTTTCCGCCATCCTGACAAATAATGCCCCAAAAAAGAAAGTATATGCTGCTTGTTTCGACGCTGCGATAATTGCTGGCACAACACCATGATCACTATTGATATAATATACTATGAGACCCATGCTGATCGCACCAAGAATCCCCATGCGTATATCGAGAAATCGATTAAGCAATGTTATTACCTTTTGAGTAGTCAGATTGGATTTGAACGCCTTCACTGTGGGTAAATGTCGTCAAATCAAAGTGATTGACAAAATCAATCTGCTGATTGATGACTGTGATTAACTAGAGCTCAGTTATGTTAATATTCCTAAACCAGACCTTGTCATTGTGATCTTGAAGCCCGATTCGACCTTTTTTAGCCTTGCCAAAGTCTTCCATTCCTTTAAACTTACTATTGGCCACCATTGTGTCCCAGCTTTCATCATGCATCGTAAATGTCACCACTTCTGTTCCGTTTTGCGAGAAAGACATCTTGCCATGATCAGATCTGACCTTGATGCTATTCCACTCTCCAGCAGGCTTAACATTGACCACTGATGTTTCGATCATATCATATAGATCACCTGCTCTGTGTGTAACAATTTTTGCGTCAGGATGACATTTGTTATCTAAGATCTGCATCTCAGGACCAGTCTGCCAAGGCCATCTATATTTTTCAGATTCTACTATGTTCCAAAAGAGCCCGCTATTACCACAATCAGAGATTTTCCACTCTAAGCTGAGTTCAAAGTTTTCGTACTCTTTGTCTGTTACGATGTCGCCACCTTCACCTCTGCTTTTGTCGAAAGACAGTACACCATCTTCCATCTGCCATGATGGATCAAGTCCTTCTTTGTTGAAGGTGTGCCAACCAGGTACGCTACTCGTTGAAACTGTTGAGGCCTTTGCAACTGCTGAATCATCGACACTAGAAGCTTTTTCAGCTTTAGATGATTGACATGATTGGCTCATCAGTATTGCGATGCAGATGATAAGGATTAGCGATATGTGCTTCATGATGTTGAGTTGTGGATTATAGCTCAATATAACAATTACACTGGGAGTTTTGAGAGCGGGTCTATCACATATTCTATTCTATTTCTCCATAGCTTTGTGATATGTCAGCAGAGATTAAACGACCAGCGCTTTGGTTGCATTTGTCCGAGTTTTTTAGAGCGGTCCGTGAAAGAATGCGGGCTGGCAAGTTTCTCAGGACTCATCAATCACTAAAGAAGATCCATGGCTATCCTATATTAGTCATACCGGGGTTTATGGCTAGTCAGACTTCCACAGCTCCGATGAGAGAACTGTTGGATCGACTCGGTTATCATACGATAGATTGGGGTCTTGGACGTAATTATGCAAGACTTGAAGAGATTGATATATTGTCAGATAAGATCGAAAGGATACATAAGGAGTATGATCAAAAGTTGACCATCATAGGTTGGAGCTTAGGCGGTATATATGCGAGAAGGTTAGCTACACTGCATCCTGAGAAAACGCGACGCGTGATTACTTTGGGATCGCCTTATAGACATCTTGAAGCGCCTAACTATGCTAATTGGTTGTATCAGTTATTTCAACAGACTAGGAGCAAAGACAAGAGGCAAGAACCCAAGTGGGTAGAGGAGTTAAAACTTCCTATATCCGTTCCTTCGATTGCTATCTACTCTAAGACTGATGGCATCGTACCATGGCAAGCTTGTATGGATGAAGAAGACCCTACAGACCACAAAAATATAGAAGTTCAGGGTAGTCATATAGGTCTGGGCATGAACCAAGAAGTGTTATCCCACGTACTTGTTTTCTTAGAAGCAGATGATCAAGTAGACGCGTCAAGCGCAAATACTGCCCTTGCTCAGTAATCACTCGCTTAAAACCATCATTCGATAAATAACGGCTTTAGTCGATTACTACCTTTCTAATTAGTACTTCTCCACTTTGCGTTGTAAATCTTATCAGGTGTAACCCAGATTGATAACCTGATACATCCATATTTACTTCTGATCGATTGATATTGACCTTTTGATCTATGAGCTGACCATTGACTTGGTAGACATCGATAGATAAGATCTGATCACCTGTACTATTTGATATGTAGAGATTAGAAGATGCTGGATTGGGGTTGATCTCGATATCAAGTGATGATCTTGCTTCGCTGATTAAGGCTGCCGTCTCATCAGGCAAGAAAGGTGTCAAGATTACATCAAAAGTACAAGTGTCTGTATTCCCACAACCATCTTCTGCTACATATGTGATTGGTGTTCTTCCAAGTCTGAACTTAGAACCTGGACTTGGCCCACCGATCTGAGTGATATGTTGACAACCCTCTATCTCCATCACAAACTCGCGCTTCACTTTGCCATCTACGTCATACCAATACCCCTGTGCGTTCATCTCGACGACATCTTCATTGTTGTCGTTATCAGGTTGTCCTGTTTTCCAATTTTCATAACCAAGCGGGTCTCCGTTCACCCATTCAAATGATCCTTCTGTACCACTATCCGTAAGACCGATGTAAGCGTTTCTTTCAATTAAGCGACTTGCTATAAATTCGTTTTCTAATGCCGAGTTAATAGCGACGAGATGCCCTTCGTTAGCTTCTGCAGTACGCTGTGCTTTTGCCCAGTTAACGCGAGCATAAGAGCAGTAGTAGAAAGAATCTCCTAACTGTCCCATATAAAGAAATCCAGGTATCTGGCGCACTTTACAGAGCGTACAACATGTCTGAAAGACTGGCTTCTCCCACGACACATCTGTAAATCCAAATGGTGGTGCTTCCACAACTATATCTGCTGGACACTCTATATATGCTGAGTTATCAATTATAATTCTTGATGTGCATGAACTTGAAGTATTGCACAGATCAGTAGCAATATATGTAATCTCATATATCGTACGTTCTCCGTCTATGATGGTATCAGTTATCGAAGACTGAACTTCTGTACAGTTAGCTGGATTGTCGATGCAAAGTGGACAATTAGAATTTACTTCTGCATCTGGTATATCCGCAATAGACATAGACTCATCACATCTGATGATCACATCTTCAGGACATATAATCATGACATCTTCTGGTACCGTTACTACAAATGAACAAGTATCAAAATTACCACACTGATCAGTTGCAGTTGCGATCACAGTTGTTGATCCGATTGCAAAAGAGCTACCGTTAGGTATGTTATAAGTTATAGTGAAACTACAATTTTCCTCCACCGTTGGGTCCTGCCATTCATGTATTGGATTGTCTGGATCAAGGATCACATCTCCAGGACATGTTATAATCATAGGTGCAATCGTATCAGTCAGCGAGATGACCTGAACACAAGTTGTAGCTAAAGAAGGATTGAGACTATCTCTTGCGGTGAAAGTTCTTCTTATGATCATCTGATTGGCACAGTCGCCCATGTTGACCATCTCATCTGAAAATGTGACTATGATGTTGCCACAAAATTCATTATTCCCATTAGGATTAGAAGTTGTTGCCATACCTGTCATGGATGGATCCGTGGAGCCTCCTGGGCATGATTGATAATCAGGTGGACAGGTGATGATCGGAGCAACGCAGTCAGGGATACAGTTGTCGACAGTGATAGTTATTTCATCCGTAGAAGAGCAACCATTTACATCTGTTGCTGTCACTGAATATGTAGTTGTGGTTAGAGGAGTAACTTGGATATTATTACCAGTACCTAAGCCTTGATCCCATTCATATGTAATTGGTTGAGATGCATTAGAGAGATTTGCGGTAAGCGTAATTGTTGCGTTATCTTCTTCACATATAGTCTGGTCTTCTCCAGCATCTGCAACAACTTGATCAATGATGATCCTTGAAGTACACGAGATTGAGTTATCGCAAAGATCAGTAGCTAGATGCGTCACTTCATATAAGATTAGATCACCATCCACTATCGTGTCAGTTATTGAAGATTGTACGGTCGTGCAATTATTGGGATTGCTCTGGCACAAAGGACAATTAGAAGTGGCTTGAGCAACTGGAAGATCTGTGGAAGACAACATCTCCACGCATCCTAAAGTGATATCAGCGGGACAAACGATCATGACTTCCGCTGGGACAGTTACGATAAATGAACACGTATCAAAGTTTCCGCATTGATCAGTAGCTGTTACAATGACAGTTGTTGCTCCGGGAGCAAATGTGCTACCACTGGGTATATTATAAGTCAATGTAAAGCTGCAATTTTCTTGAACGGTAGGGTCCCGCCAAACATGAACTGGGTTATCTGGATCTAATGTTACATCCTCAGGACATGAAAGTATAACTGGTGGGACTACATCTGTTAGAGTGATGGTTTGAACACATGTAGCGCTTAGCGATGTATTTAAACTATCGGTAGCCGTGAAAGTTCTTCTTATAATTTGATTGGTACAATCACCCATGTTGACCATCTCATCAGAGTATGTTATGATAATGCTTCCGCAAAACTCATTGTTGCCGTTGGGATTAGAAGCAGTTGCCATGCCTGTCGTAGATGGATCGGTGGTGCCTTCTGGGCACGATTGATAATCAGGCGGACAGTTAATGATCGGAGCTACACAGTCTGGGATACAATTGTCAACAGTTATAGTTACTTCATCAGTAGAAGAGCAGCCATTAGCATCTGTCGCTGTCACCGTATAAGTGGTTGTGGATAGAGGGCTGACTTGAACACTATTCCCTGTTCCTATGCCTTGATCCCATGCATATGTTACTGGTTGGGTCGCATTTAAAAGATTTGCGGTAAGCGTAACTGTTCCATCTTCTTCTTCACATATAGTCTGGTCATCACTTGCTACTGCGACGACGCCACCTATGATCTCAATTGTACAATCGACACACACCGCGATGCTATCAGAAGTTGGACCTACGGGGCTATCGAACTCTATAGGTACGTACTTACGGGGCAACTGACACCCATCAAAAGTGCTTTCACAATCCTGAGGAAATAATCTGACTCTGTCAAAAGAACCACCCGGAGATGCATATAAACCCAAGAGGGTAGCTTCTGCTTGAGAAGATGCACCTATCACAGTGACATTGGCGTCATATTGAGACTTAAGAATATCGATATTGGTATATGGCCGAATGACAGAGCAATTGATAAAATTACACGTCTCATCAAATCCAAATGCATCTGTGAAGATCACGATGGCCAACTTATTGATCTGTCGTCTATTGAGCGTCCCGTTTTGTATGCCTTCTACAACACTACCCATGGCAGCGTTGAGATCATCTCCTCCACCTTCTGAGCAATTACCAAATTGGTTACGTGTCGTACAGTACTGTCTTTCAACATCGGGTATAGTGTTGAACCTACTGAAATCATACTCTAAGAAAGATTCTGTACCAAAAGCACCACCATAGTGAAGCACTCCAATCTGTGACGATTGACACTTCGCTTGGACATTGCGAATGGTCGCCATGATGATATCTGAAAACTCATCATACTCTTGATCGTCTATACTCCCTGAGTTATCTATCACAAAGAGTATATCCGTAAAGCTGGTATCAGCACTACACACATCTTGAGCAGATAAACTTGCTAAGCTGCATACTGATAGAATCAGGACAGATAATGATGCGATAAGTGTACGGAGTGTCACACGCGATACGCGTGATAGTATTGCTGTCTTCATATTGTTAAAATCAACTCTGATTGCTCTGACAAAATTGGGGTTTCAATCAGAACAATTGATAATAATCACAATATCTAAAATACCCCGCAAACGGTACTTGTTTTGAACGTTAAATTATGATTTTCTTTAATGTGTTGACTTGGGTTGATGGTCTTGTGTGACCTTCAGTCCAAGCTGTCCTAAGAGAAAGGAAGCATTGAAGTTTTTGCAGATGCCAGGCTTGATCTTGTAGTCGAACAAAAGACCTCCATCTGCATAGTCTATATCAAAGTAATAATTGGAAAGCCCTTCGTGATCTTCAGCCATCTCTGCCAGTGCTATGTCATGAGTAGCTACCATCCCATAAGCTTGATGCTCTATAACTTCCAACACAATAGCTTTAGAGCCTTTTAGCTTGTCATGTGAGTTGGTACCTCTGAGCATCTCATCTGCGATGATGAAGCACTGTTTATCACTTTTGAGCAAGTCCAGGATTTTAACGACACGATTAAGCTCTGATTTAAAGGTAGAGACACTTTCTTCAAGATTGTCTTTGATACGCATATAAGTGATGAGCTCTACTAATCCATAACTAAGCGAAGATGCCGCTACTTTGGTGCCACAATAGCCCAGTATCATATTGAGCCCGATGGTTCTTAAGAAGGTGCTCTTCCCTGACATATTAGAGCCAGTGATCACACTCATGTAGTCCCCTTTCTTCAAATTATAATCATTGGGCACGCATGCTTCATATCTCAGAAGTGGATGTCTTAGATCTACTCCCTCAAGATGGAAGTACTCTTCGGTGATCGAAGGATAAGAAAAGGTAGGATGATTATAACTCCATGTTGCAAGCGAAGATAGGCTTTCTACAAGTCCGATCAAGTCAAATGTTTCATCTATCTGATGTCCATGATTGTCATGCCAATTAGAAAGTCTTGCAGTGATTCTTGTGTCCCAAAGCAATCCAATATTGAGCATGAAAGATGGGATCATATGTAATCTATAATCAAGAAGATCCGATATTCTTTTTAATTTGCGAAGCGCTTTAACTTGATTTTCATTTTCACTGCCACCGCTTATTTTATCTTTTATTATTGGCGCGGTCCATTGTCTATTCGTGATGTTGATTAAAGCTTCAGCGTACTTGTCGAGTTGGTTGCCTGCTTTGGAAAGTCGATTTTGTATATCAGATACTTGCTCAGCATGCTTCATTGTTATCCTAAAGTTTATAAGGCCTAAGACAATGGCAAAAATGTAACTAATGTCAGGATAGAAAAAATAAAGCACTCCCAAAGCCATCCACAAAAACGGAATAACCTTTCTGTAAGAAGACAACTTCTGCCCTGTGGCAAATGATAAATCTGTATCCAGGATCTCGCCCACAATTTTGGAAGTATTGATGTTTTCTCCATCCTTTATCTCAAAAAGTGAAGAGTAGAAGTTAGTTCGCCACCGAGTATCATTTTCTAATTCTTGGACGGCAAGGCTTCTGTCATGTATATCAGTCAGTGTTGGCTTTTTGGACATAAATCCTGCAAGCATATTGATGCCTTTGAAAGTTCTACACCGATTGACAAGGGCATACACTGAGAATGGTCCAAAAACATCCAAATCACTGGAGTAGTTATGGTCTTGATCACTGAAGCCTAAGCCATCATAGTTATCGTTTTCTAATTTAGTGATGGCATTTAACTCATTAGACACTATATTCTTTTTATAGCCAACTACTTGCCGCTCTCTATCTTTTCGATGATGGGTTTTAACAACGAACAAGAATAATCCAAGACCAATAATGCATGTTATTACTGCAATAAGCGGTTGATAAGAAGCAAGCAGAATCGTAAGTGCTATGGTTGCAATAAAAACGATCAGCCTCAAGATAGACAATCGATTACTGGTGCTCGTTAATTGTTGTCCTAAGGTGCCAAGACTTTGAAAGGTGTCTTTATAATTAGAAACAACTTGAGCCTCAGACATTATAGTAATTGATTATTGTGATAGCGCTTGAGAACGAAGTCGTTGTAAGAATGGAGAAGCGAATATAAAGTCTATCAATACCTCATTATCATTATCCAGAACTTCTTCTTTGCGACCTTGCCAAGCAAGTTTTCCATCGGATAGAAGACAGATATTGTCACCGATTTCCATGACACTATTCATGTCGTGCGTGTTGATGATCGTTGTGATGCCGTTATCTTTTGTGATCCCACTGATCAAGTCGTCTATTGTAATCGCAGTCTTTGGGTCAAGACCGGAGTTGGGCTCATCACAAAAGAGATATTTTGGATTGAGCACGATAGCTCTTGCGATACCTACTCTTTTTTGCATGCCACCACTGATCTCAGACGGATACTTATCGTTGATGCCTTCAAGACTAACTCTTTCTAAGCAGTAGTCTACTTGTGTACGTTTTTCTTTGGGTGTTCTTGTTGTGAACATATCCATCGGAAAGCGGATGTTCTCCTCGACGGTCAATGAATCAAATAGAGCATTGCCTTGAAAAAGCATACCTATCTTCATTCTAAGCTCCCGGTGCTGTTCTTTACTGATGCAGCATACATCTATATCATCAAACCAAACCGCTCCACTTGTAGGTTGTAATAGTCCCACGAGGATCTTTAGAAAGACAGTCTTACCAGCACCACTCTTACCGATGATGAGATTGGTCTTACCATCATCAAAAGTAAAGCTGATGTCCTTGAGGACTTCTTGCTTGCCAAAAGACTTAACTATGTTTTCTGCTTTAATCATAAGTTAGCCCATAAGAAGTAAAGCGATGATCAAATCAGCAATTAAGATATTGATAGAACCAAAGACTACTGCCCTTGTACTTGCCTGTCCCAGTTCTATGCTTCCACCAGACACAAAGTATCCTTGAAAACAAGCTACTGATGTGATGATCAGTGAAAAGGTAATCGCCTTAACATACATCATCACGACATTATATGGATCAAACAAGAACCTAAGACCTTTTTCAAATTCTACTGGTGTAAGACCAGCCACATAAGTTGCAGCGATATATCCACCACTGATACCTACTATCAAAGCAATAGTTACCAAGAGTGGTATGACTATAACAGAAGCAATTAGCTTGGGTAAGACCAGATAAGAAGAAGTGTTGACACCCATGATCTCCATAGCGTCGATGTGTTCTTTTTGTCTCATACCACCGATCTCAGCTGCCATGGTTGATCCAACTTTTCCTGCAAGTACGATACAAGTCAATGTTGCTGCCATCTCGATGATCATGATATCTCTAACGATATACCCGATATAGTAGTCTGGTATAAATCCACCAGAGAGCTGATATGAAAACTGGATGGCCGTCACAGCACCTATAAATCCTGAGATCAACATAACTATAGACATGGATCCGATACCGATGTCGTACATCTGTCTCACTGTCTCTTTATAGTACATACCCCAGTTCTCCGGCTTGGAGAATATATCTGGTAGCCATGCTATAAACTGTCCAAGATCTTTTATCAATTGCATGATGAAGTATTAGTATATGATCGAGACGATCATAACAACTTAATAATCGTACCTCTCAGGCTGCGAAATTAGGCTATTTTTGGTTCTTAAAATCTTGAGATTTGAATGTAATTATAACGGGAGGAACCAAAGGGATTGGTAAGGCGATTGGCGATTTGTTACTATCTAAAGGACATAACATATCCTTTTGTGCGAGAAGCAAGGATGATGTAGAAGCTCTAGTTGAAGAATGGAATAAGGCATACCCAGATCAGATGGTTATAGGCGAAGTCTGTGATATGGGCGTTCAGGAAGAGGTGGAGTCATTTGCGGTAAGCGTGATCCATCATATGAAACAGATAGATGTCTTGGTTAACAATGCAGGTGTCTTTCTTCCAGGCGAAATATTAAAAGAAGAAGCAGGGGCGTTGGAGCAGATGATCAATGTTAATCTGTATAGTGCATATCATCTCACACGAAAGATTGCGCCGCTAATGACGGAGCAAGGAAGTGGCCACATCTTCAATATGTGCAGTGTGGCAAGTATCAAAGCCTATCCGAATGGCGGTTCTTATAGTATATCGAAGTTTGCACTTCTGGGTTTTTCCAAGGTGCTAAGAGAAGAGTTAAAACCTCATGGTGTTAAAGTCACATCCATACTACCAGGGGCTACTTGGTCTAATTCGTGGGCGGGTGTTGATTTGCCAAGAGAGCGACTTATGGAGGCTAATGATATCGCCCTCAGTGTTGTCAACGCTATAAACATGTCTCCTTCGGCAGTGGTTGAAGAGATCATAGTTAGGCCTCAATTAGGAGACCTTTAGTATGTGCTTAGTTTCTCTTATACCTATTGAAGGCGGTTTTCTCCTTAGTTCTAATCGTGATGAGTTTCTGGATCGAGATGCGACTGAAGTTGTATCTGAAGACATCAACGGTACTAAAATAATGTACCCGCAGGATATCGCTGGGGGAAGCTGGATCATACTTGCTGATGATAACAGAGCAGTTTGCTTACTCAATGGCGCAAAGCAAAATCATAAAAGAGTACTTCCTTATCGACTGAGTCGTGGCGTAATGATGAAGGAGTTCTTTAGTTATGATCATACAGTGTCATTTTTTGAGCACTATGATTTTTGGAATATTGAGCCTTTCACAATGATTATCGTTGAGGATATGGATCATCGATATGAGTTTCGCTGGGATGGCAACACGAAGCTCATCAAGGAGCTTTCGCCAAATGATATCTATATATGGAGTTCTTCGACCTTATATGACGAAGTAAGTCAAGAAAGAAGGGAGACAATGCTAAGATCGGCCTTAGGCCAATCAAACTACGAGTATGATTCTATCAAGTATGCTCACTTGATTAAAGACGAAAGTGATCTATCTAAAGGATTATATGTCAAACTGGGCGGTGTTGTAGAGACCATCAGCCATACTCAGCTCATCTTTAATAATAATATCAGTCAGCTTATCTATCACAACCTCTTGAATGATAGGGTTATAAGTAAGACGTTGCAATAAACATATTATAATAAAATATTATATATGATAATTTAATTATCAGATGTTTACGTATTACGATTTTTAATAATATATTTGCTTGTCAATAGTAGAATTCCCATCTACAGTAAGGTTTTAATGACAGTGTCAGCACTGTCCACTAATAAGTAATTAGATAATAGTACTTCGGTACAGACCTTAATACCAGTTTAAATATGTTTACCATGAGAAAAGCTACACTTTTCAACATTAGGATGTCATTCTTGAAGATTGCGTCCATTTTCCTATTAGTTACGAGCTTTGGGGTATCAGCCCAAGCGCAAGCTGATTGTCCATCTTTGACAGTTTTCTGTCAGGATCTTCACACGTCATTCATGCCAGATGCATGTATGGTAGAGGTTTGGGCAAAAGACTTTATCAGTAAGATTAACAATCCAGAGACTGATCTTAATGACTTCATAATTTCCTTTGAGAAGGATAGTGAGGTGATGAGCCGGGCTTATCAGAGCATGTTCGGAGATACTTACGAGGTTACTATATGGGTGACGAGTAAATGTGATCCAACACAACAGACTAGATGTGTTGTTACACTTGATATCAATGACAATACAGGAGAATGTCCGACTCCTGAGTGCCCAATAAACGTGAATCCATGGTGCGGATATGCAGTTGTTACTTGTTCAGCGGGAGTTCCTAATGAAAACATAGCAGCAATAATTGATGTGAGAGAAAACTCATCTGCTCCCCGAGGTGACGATTGGTTAAATCCAAGAACCGCAGGTGTTGATGGTGTCCCTTTCATTAGACCAGATGCTTGGACATTAGGCAATATCGGAACGGTATATGGCATCGAACTTAAGCCACAAACTGGCGAGATATTCTTGGCAGCTAGTGATGTTTATGCTTACGATTTTCAGCAGTTCGTATCTGTTGGGTTTCCGCCACCTTCTTGTACAGGTCCTGCTGGTCCAGCAGGAATCTACAGGTCTCAGTTTAATACAGATCCAACTTTGATTACAGCAACTCCTATTATTTTCACAGACACTGTTAATTACCTTCAGGAGAATCAAGTGATTGGTGGCAACATAATTCCTAACAGTGGAAACACGAGGGAATGCGATGTTGTAACAATCGAGGAATTATTAGATAGGCCGAGAACTGGCAATGGACTTGGAAACATAGCATATGACAGATTTTCTAACCATCTCTTTGTTACCAATTTAGAAGATGGAAAGATTTATAGTATAAACTCAGCAACTAATACGATAACTGATGTTTTTGATCCTTTTGATCCTTATGATCATGCAGTAGACGGAGATGGACTAGTTGATAGTCTAAATAGAATCTGGGGCATACAGACATTAACTTGTGAGCGACCAGCGAAAGTCTTTTTTGCGAGACAAAATAAAGATGGTAATGTTGATAATCTAACTAATAGACCAAAGGAAATCTGGAGTATTACAGTTGATGATAACGGTAGATTTATTGGAAATGATGGCGATGAAAAGCTTGAAGTAACCATTGGGTTAGGAAGACAGCTTAAGATAACCGATATAGCTTTTAACGCTATGTGCAATAGAATGCTAGTAGCAGAAAGAGGAGATGATCACAAGTCAAGAGTTTTCGAATATACAATGAATGGATCTGGGGATTGGATCTTCACAAAGAGAATCCACGCTGGACTTTTTGATGATACGGCACCAGCACAAGAAGATGGAATAATCAGAGGCACTTCTGCTGCTGGTGGAGTAAGCTATGGAGCTGGAGAGTTTGGCGGAGTTGTCGACAGTTCATGTGATAGTATCATCTGGGTCACTACCAATTGCGGTGATATTGCTGCGGACCCTGATCGTTGCGACATTTATGGACTACAAGGTGTATCTAAAGATGGAAATGTAGTTGAAACCAATAGCATGACTGATATTTACATAGATTTTGACCCAGGCTTCACGGCGGATCCCCTAAACTTTAAAAGTAATATTGGAGAAGTTGAAGTGTTCAACTGCTGTTGTATAAATGATGAAGGAAGAAATGTTATAAATTCAACAACAAGTGCGATTGGAGGAAATGTTTCTTCTTCATTCCAAGAGCGACTTGCCAAGGTAGATGTTAACGTGAGCTCTGAGTTTATGAACCAGACGATTACTACAAACGAAGAAGGTCGTTTTGAACTAAACAACTTAGAAGCTAATAAAGACTATATGATCAGACCAACAATGTCTGATGATATCATGAATGGCTTGTCAACATTTGACTTAGTTTTGATACAACGTCACATATTAGGATTAAGCCGTTTCGATGCTTCAAATCAATATATAGCTGCGGATATCAATGCATCTGGAACGATAACAGCTTCTGATCTAGTGGAACTTAGAAGAGTGATTCTTGGACGCCAAACATCATTTA
>CALIHL010000101.1 GCA_938022935.1 uncultured Saprospiraceae bacterium | reverse complement strand
ATTTGCAGCCAATGATGTGACCGCTATAAGTGCTATGCAATATTTGAAAACTATTGGGATTAAGATTCCACAAGACATTGCTCTTGTTGGATTTAGTAATGAGCCAATATCATCTATTATTGAACCTTCTTTGACAACAATAAACCAATCAGGATCTGAAATTGGTACAAAGGCAACAAAATTATTATTCACTCAAATCAATAGCCAGGAACAAGAAATCAGCAATGAGACTATAATTGTAAAGTCTACCTTAATTGAGCGAAACTCTTCAAATCGCATCATTAACAAAGCATAGTTGCTATTCTTCGTTAAATAAAATTCGTTCTACTATTAATCCTACATCATGTCTTGGGTTATATCACGTCTCCTACCGCTGTACATAGATCTCGCCAGTCGATCACACGTTCGTCACCATTCCGCTTCGCTACTCTAGCGATTCGCTATCGCTCCACTTGCGTTCTACCTCCACCTCTGGCTCCTGTAGTCCTTTGCCAGACCGAGAGATGCGACTGTCATGATCTATAGGCAGGCGACAGACCTCTTTTCCACAGCAAATTATAATCGCCATGAGACATGATAACTTGCTCCGGCTCCACCAGGATCAAAACATCATCACTCATATGATATAGAGCGATATGCTGTGTCGAGCTCACATTGTTTTCACGGTTCTCGTGCGACTCATCTATGGCCAAGCCTCTACCCTGCAGCAGGCGCTCATGCAAGCATCCAGACACACCAGCGTCGATTGTCCATAGCTGTTCTCCTGCGATCCTTGTGCTCGCCCTGCGGGCCGAACTGACATCAGTTTCGGCGGGCGCACTGTTTTTGTAAGGGATATTTCTGGCTCCGATTGCCGGGATTGTTCCAGGTTGCGGCGACGTCTCCTGTTCTGATTATGGTCGGCATCTTGATGTTTGATGGCATACGTAAGATTGACTTATCGAGTATGGCATCGACCATACCTGCGATATTGCTGATCATCATTATGCCATTTACATATAGCATCGCCAATGGGATCGCATTTGGTTTGATGTTTTATGTGATTATACAAGTGACACTTGGGAAGGCTCGTGAGGTGCATCCAGTTTTGTATGTGTTGGTAGTGCTGTTTATGTTGAAGTATGTGGCGCTGTAGATAGAAGTTGATTGAGTTTGAGACTGTGGTTTCGCTCAACCGCCTTAGATTCCGTTCAAACGACATGTTTTTACTTATTCAAAATAAGAGGTCGAGAGACCTTTATTTCAATTGTAAGGTTGGCTTTGACAGTGTACCTTTTTACTTGAAACACCCAAAACAACGTTTGTTGGACGGAGTCGAAACCATCTCTTTTTAACTATTTCCATATTAATTAACAACAGAAACAGTGATGCCATCTATCACATCATTCACCTCTATCTGACAAGACAGTCGACTATAATTAGTTACATGCTCTTCGAACTCTAACATGTCTTTTTCTAATTCTGTTAACTCGCCTGCTTTAGAAAAATCATCTGATGCGATGTGTACGTGACACGTACCGCATGATCCAACGCCACCACAATCTCCAAGGATGCCATTTACATCATGAGCTTTGGCCAACCCCATTAACGATCCTGACTCGCCTTCGGCGATGATCTCTTGATTGTCCTTGGTTATAAAAGTTACTTTGGCCATTTCTATTTTCTAATTATAAACGTTGCCTATTTAGGCCTAAATGAAGCTGTAAGCGAATGGTAGCCTACTTTCCGATGGACAGCTCCCCACTCTTCTATATTTTCTGCTTGATTGATCACTTTTATGCTTTCTACTTTCTCGCTAAGACTTGTGAGCAGCACATTCATCAATTGTCTTGCATGCGCTGCGCCAAGACACTTGTGATGACTAAAGCCAAATGCTACATGTGGATTCTTTTTGCGATTAAGGATCACTTCGTTCGGTTGATCAAAGACAGTGTCGTCTCTATTGGCTGACGCCCAGCAAAGTGATATTCGACTGTCTTGTGCCACAGCGTGTTCACAAACGGTTGTAGACTCTGTAGCGACTCTACCCATGTGTGTTAAGGGAGAAAAGTATCTTACTAATTCTTCAACAGCAGTATTGGCAACAGTGGGCATCTTCTTGATCAAACTCAGAGATTCTGGATGATCTGCAAAGTATGCCATGGTATTGGTGATGTAGTTGATGACTGTATCTCTACCACCAGCGAATATCAGTATCATCACTCCTCTAACCTCTTCTTTGGTTAGTTTTCTATTTTGATACTCTGCATTAAGCAAGTGATGGTATAGACTATCGCCAGGATTTTCAATTGCCTTGTCTATCTGTCCATCTATATAGTCGTATAGGATGTTGGCTTTTGATTTGTCCAGTTTAGAAGATTCACTTCTAAACACATGAGTTCCCCAAGAGATCCAAGTCTCTGATTCTTCAAGAGGGATATTGAGCAGCAAGGTAAGTGCACGCGACTGAAGTGGCAAGGCAAAGTCTTCGACCACCTCTATCTCTTCTTTAGAAAGTGCGACGAAAATGCAGTCATCTATGAGGTGCTTTAGTTCATTTTTATAATCTTCTTGCAGCGGTCTTCTGAACCAATCTTCTACTAAGGCCCTGTACTCCGTATGTTCTGGCGGATCTACTTCGAAAGGTATCTGTCTTGTGTCTCTGATGTTCACTTCCGAAGGAACAACGATACGACCGGGCTCAGCACCAGATTGAAATGTTTTCCAATTGTGGGCACATCTTCTTACGTTCTTATGACCCAATACCATAACTACTGGATCACCTTGATCATCTATGATTTCATATCCCTTAGAAGTCCTTAACACCTCAAATGGATCATCTATCTCACTACTTCCCATAACTATCCTCAAAATATGGTGACTACTTAAGTTCTATTGATTCTATCTTGGTGACAACATCACCTTTGATAGTTGCAAATTCTAATTTCATTGTTTCCAACATTTCTGGATTACTCAGGGCCAGATTGTTTTGCTCGCCAATATCTGTTTTCAAATTATAAAGTTGATACTCAGGCGCATTGCCTAATTCTATATTTACATTAGTGAGCACAGCTGGCTTATCATATGGCGGGATCATCACCCAGTCCCCCTTACGATAAGCCGTTCTTGTTGTTGCTTCAATGACAAGATTTTCTCGCCCCTTACCATCTTGACCCATCAGTACTGCTGCAAGATCCTGACTGTCGCTTGTTCTAACATCATTACCGACTATAGATGCTATAGATGATAGCAAATCTAACTGACTAACAATCTCATCTGAGACACCAGGGCTGATCTTACCTTTCCAGAAAGTAAAGAATGGAACATGCGTCCCTGCTTCAAACAAGCTATATTTTCCACCTCTAAACGGACCCCAAGGTGTATGATCTCCATTCTTCGTATCTGAGTCATCATAGTAGCCATCATTGAGGACAGGTCCGTTGTCACTTGTAAACACAATTAAAGTATTTTCTAAAAGCCCTTCGTCTTCAAGTGTCTTTAAAAACTCGCCTATGCACCAATCGGCCTCTGCGATCACATCTCCTCTCGGGCCAAGATCAGTCGCCCCGACAAATCTCGGATGAGGAGTCCGCGGCACGTGAGGTTGTTGTAGCGGATAGTATAAGAAGAATGGTGTGTCCTTATGCGTCTTTACATATGCTTGAGCGCGCTCCAGAAAATGATCAGCCATATCCACATCGCTCCATTTGGCAGAAGCCCCACCCTTCATGTAGCCGATCCGACCGATACCATTGACGATACTATTGTTATGACCATGGTGCCACTTCATCGTGAGCAGTTCTTGGTTGTCAACACCGGTCGGCTCACCTTCAAAGTTCTGTTGATAGTTGATCTCTATCGGATCGTTGGGATCTAAGTTGACCACGTGTCCATCTTCAATATAGACCGTCGGCACTCTGTCTTGAGTGGCTGCCATGATATATGCATAATCAAATCCTACTTCGTTAGGACCTGGTGTGACACGCTCATTCCAGTTGACATTGCCAGTGCCGAGCCCTAAGTGCCACTTGCCAACGATGCCCGTATGATATCCCTTGGTCTTAAGCATTTTGGGGATGGTCATCTGCTCTGTACCAATGATGAGCGGTGCCGTACCGGGTAAGATCCGAGCTTGCTTCTCTCGCCAAGGATAGACGCCAGTGAGCAGCGCATATCTACTCGGTGTACACGTCGCTGAAGTGGCATAACCATTGGTGAAGCGCATACCTTCATTGGCCAATCTATCCATATGTGGCGTCTGTATCGCTGTAGAGCCATTGACACCAACATCACCGTATCCGAGGTCGTCCATATAAATCACTACGATGTTGGGCGGGCCTTGATCTACCGCATTTTGCTCGCAAGCGACAAAAAGTATAGCAGCAACTGATAGCCCCATGATCGAGCGAGATATAAATGAAGTTGGTATTAGTTTGGTCATGATCACTTGTTGTAGGCGCTTAGTTGTTCTTACCAATATCAGCATACCGATATCGATAGTATAAGTATAACATAACCGAATGGATTGGGTGGTATATCGTATCGCTTTTGTGAAGCGTAGTGCATGGAAGCTGACTGGGGGTTTAAATGATATCCTATGGCTGGAAGCCTACAGGAACCAACTTTGGCGTTAATGAAGGCATCCAGCCTCAGCTTTCGAACCTACCCTGCCAACCTCGGTGCCCGATTGATCACCAGCTTCCAACCTGACGCTTCCATCGCTAAGCCAAGTACATCCAAGAGTTCATTACATTGTTCTTCAGCCTGAGTAAACAAGTCACTTTCTTTGGCTTTCTCAGCGATGAATTCTTTCGCCTCAAAGCCCATCTCGGTGATGTCCTTATTGCTGATGATGTTGAAGAGTCCATTCTCAAAGTTGTAATATTCTAAGTCATGCTCGATCGACATGATCTCGGGCCATGGTAGGTTATTGATGGTGATGATTCTCTCTTCTTCATCCGTCTCTATCTGGGCTTTCTCCAAGTCATAGCCCACAAATACTTTAGCATTGACCCGCACCAGTGCCTTCTTCCTAAACGGCCATATATCTGCAAAGTAGTGATGTTTATAGTCATAGATCTCAGAAAACCCTCCTTCTACGCTCACAAGCTTCATCACCTTGTCAACTCGCTCAAGAAGAACGGTCGCAGTTACTTCTTTCTTAGTCTTTTGCGAACCCCAATAGTTGTAGATACTATAAACGCCAACCAAGCTAAGGATAGCTAAGAGCGAAAAGAGGATGATTTTAAGAATCTTCATGGTTTTGTCTCTTTAGTCAGATGATAAACGAACGCTCACTGGGCTTTCTTATTCGACACTATCTCGGTGCCATTCTGATCGCTCCGTCTAGTCTGATGGTCTCACCATTGAGCATCGGGTTCTCTATGATGGACTGAGTCATCTTCGAATATTCTGATGGATGTCCCAGTCTTGAAGGAAATGGTACTTGCGCACCTAATGAAGCCATGGCATCTTCTGGGAGCGACTCAAACAATGGCGTCAAAAACAATCCTGGCGCTATCGTCATACACCTGATACCTGATCTAGCTAAGTCTCGAGCGATCGGCAGGGTCATGCCCACAACGCCAGCTTTAGAAGCAGCATAAGCAACTTGTCCGATCTGCCCATCAAAAGCTGCGACACTAGCTGTGTTGATGATCACTCCTCTTTCTCCTTGTTCATTAGGATCATTCTCTTGCATGATCACTGCGCAAAGTCTGAGCACATTAAATGTTCCTATGAGATTAACAGATATCGCCTTTTGAAAAACACTAAGGTCATGAGCGCCATGTTTGCCAACCGTTTTTTGACCTGGAGCAATACCAGCACAGTTGACACATACATCTATCCTTCCCCACTGATCTGTAGCTTTCGCTAGTGCCGCTTTGACCTGCTCTTCATTGGTCACGTCCGCCTTATCATAAATGACCTTATCGGTACCTAAGTCATTGATCATGTTTTGACCTCTCTCATCGTTGAGATCGATGATCAGCGCTTTGCCACCTTGTTGGACAAAGTTTCTAACGGTAGCTTCGCCAAGACCGGAAGCCCCACCTGTTACCACAGCCACTTTACTCTCTATCTTCATATTGTACTTTGTTCTTCTTTGACGATGTTTTGCAATAAGCGATTGATGTAGTTTGTACAATGTAAGATTCTCGATCCATACCAAGAAAAATATTCTCCATCTACCAGAACAATTGGTACTTGACCCATTTGCTCTTTCAACTCCTCTATGTGTTGCTTTTTAAATGGAAAGGGCTCAGATGAAAGAAAGATAACTTCCGGATCTTGTCTTTTTATATCCTCTATCGTTACTTCAGGATATCTGAGGCTTTCGCCAAATACATTTTCAAAACCACTTCGGTTCAACACATCATGGATGTATGTATCAGCTCCTATTGTCATGTAAGGAGACTTCCAGATTAGATAGGCAACGTTCTTGGTTTTAGATGAGATTTGAGATAAAATGGATATTGACATATCTATAATCTCTTCTGCCTTTTCTCTGGCAATACATATATCGCCTATAGATCGAATCATGTCATGGGCCCGATCTATTGTATCTATATCACTAACCCAAACTGTGGTAAAATCTCTCAGCGCTTCGATATCTTCTTTTGTATTCTCCTCTTTGTTGGCTATGATGAGATCAGGTTGGAGCTCTTTGACCTTCTGGATGTTGACCTTCTTAGTGCCACCGACGATAGTTATACTCTTTTTAAAGTCTTTAGGATGAACGCAAAACCTAGTACATCCAACTACTTTGTTTTGAAGGCCAAGGTCACAAAGCAGTTCTGTGATCGAAGGTACTAAGCTGACTATTCTACTTGGTGACTCCGCGAATTGATGCGCATCTCCTAACTGGTCAATGGCCTTGATCATGAAGAATGCGTTGGTACGTTCTCATGGTTATAAGGACAGTGACGACACTTGCTACCACAGCAGACACCTCGCTTTAGGTGATACTGTTCCGTCATGACCATCAGGCCATGCTCGAAGTAGTAATCAGGCTTTTCTTCCTGATTTTGACTTTCATTTGCTTTTTTGTCCTTCATTGTCCAAGAGTAAACATAGAGATTTCTTTACGATTTCGACTCCGATTAATCTGCATACTCCTGACCCAAGCTTTATATGCCGGTCGAGCGCAGTCGAAGCTCAATAAACTCTCAATTCGTCGATGTTTCTCCGTCTGTCAACCATATAGTTAGACTGAATCTGCATACTCCCTTATGCCAGTCGAGCGTAGTCGAGACCCACTTCATATGAATCACTGAACAGCTTCCCGACTTCCACTCCTCCTGCCTTCCAGATGAGCAGCCTCAATCTGCATATCCCCTATGCTGGTCGAGCGTAGTCGAGACCCACTTCATATGAGTCACTGAATAACTTCCCAACTTCCACTCCTCCTGCCTTCCAGATAGGGTGCCTCAATCTGCATATCCCTTATGCCGCTCGAGCGTAGTCGAGAACCAACATTCACCCCTTTTTCCATGCACTTCAAAGAATAAGTCCTCGACTTTTCAACATTGACTCATTTATATAGTTTAGAGCTCATATGTTTAGCTTCCGGTATGCAACTGTCCTTCCTTCTATTCTTCGATTCTCTTCAAGGGCGTTAGCTTTACAAAGCGAAATAACCAATCCATGGTAAGAAAAATCATCATCATTATACTTGCATTGCTCATCTTATTTGGGGCTTACTTAATAGCATCTAAGATGGCCGCTTCACGGAGTATACCCAAACCTGTAGAATCAACCTTAGTCACTCCTGTCACCATCATCGAGGTGACTAATGGAACGGCACCTATCACACTTAAGACCAGTGGAAATATTGTGGCTAAGAACCATGTGGAGATTTTCTCAGAAGTCATGGGTGTATTTGAAAAGAGCGACCGAGCTTTTAAGCCAGGGACACGCTTTGCCAAGGGCGATGTATTGATGCGCATTAATAGCGATGAACTCCGAGCTAATATTAGAGCTCAAAAGAGTGGATTGATCAATCAAGTTACTTTGCTCTTACCTGACCTTAAGTTGGATTATCCTGAGGCTTTCGCCAAATGGAACAAATATGTATCTGACTTTGATCTAACCCAACCACTTGCTACTCTACCTGAGACAACATCAGAAAGAGAGAAGCTATTCATCATTGGCAGAGGACTACAAAGCACTTATTATAATATTGAAAATCTGGAAACCAGACTGGCAAAGTATGTCATTCGTGCACCGTTCTCAGGTGTATTGACTGATGTGGCGATTAATCCTGGCGCCGTTGTTCGCAATGGTCAAAAGCTGGCAGGATTCATATCTACAGCAGTCTACGAGATGGAAGTCAATATCAACGTCTCTTACCTTGATCTTCTTAGAGTTGGAAAGAAGGTGCAACTACACAACTTAGAAAGAACCAATAGTTGGACTGGACGTGTTGCTCGCATTAACGGCGTTGTAGATCAATCAACACAGACTATAAAAGTATACATCGATGTTTCTGGTAAAGGACTACGAGAAGGGCTTTACTTAGAAGCAGATCTTGAAGTCAATAACCTGGAAAACATTTTCGAAATCGATAGAAAGCTTCTCTATGATGATAACAAACTATTTGTTGTCAGAGATAGCTTCCTAGCATCTATAGAAGTCAATCCAGTTTTCTATAACGAATCAACTGTAGTTGTAGAAGGATTGCCAGATGGCACTAAAGTATTGTCGCGTATCATCCCAGGTGCACATGAAGGTATGCGTGTATCAATAGATGAATTATAAAAAAGAAATATGAGAGGTATTATTTCTTTTTTCATCAAGTATTCTGTCGCAGTCAATGTACTGATGCTTACCCTTGTTCTATTTGGACTGATGGGCTTAAGCAAGACAAAGTCATCCTTCTTCCCACAAGCAGAAGCTAACATTGTTAATGTTACAATAGTATATCCTGGCGCATCTCCAGCGGAGATAGAAGAAGGAATCGTTTTAAAGATAGAAGACAACCTGCGTGGACTTGTAGGCGTAGACAGAGTTACTTCCACTTCAAGGGAAAACGGAGCTGGAATAGTTGTAGAGGGTTTTACAGATTATAATATAGATCTGCTATTAACCGATGTCAAGAATGCTGTTGATCGTGTACCATCCTTTCCCCCACAGATGGAACCGCCTGTAGTGTCAAAGATTGAGATACTTAACGAGGCGATATCATTTACCTTGAGTGGAGAAGGGGCAGACTTAAAGTCCTTAAAGCAGATCGCCCGTAATATAGAAACAGACCTACGCTCAAAACCTAATATCTCTCAAGTTGATGTAACAGGTTTTCCAGCAGAAGAAATTGAAATAGCAGTAAGAGAAAAAGACCTCAGGGCGTATGACCTTACATTCCAAGAAGTAGCCACCGCAGTTAGCAGTAGCAACATCTTATCAACAGGTGGTAACATCAAGACGACTGGAGAAGACTACTTGATCAGAGCGAACAATAGATCTTACTATGGTGATGAGTTAGACTTTGTTGTAATTAGAGCCGATGCTTCCGGCAATATCTTACGACTAAAAGATGTCGCCACCATAAAAGATCGATGGTCAGAAAGTCCTGATAAGATCTTCATCGACAATGAGACTGCGATCATGATCAAGGTATCAACGACCAACAATGAAGATATCATCGTCGCTACAGAATCTACGCGTGACTACATAGAAAAGTTTAATCAACAATATGATCAAGTTCAATTAGAAATAGCGCGAGATTCCACCGTTGCATTGGAAGATCGCATAGGCCTTCTTCTTGAAAATGGCGGACTGGGCATTCTATTAGTACTCATCTTACTCGGCATTTTTCTAAAACCGAGTATTGCATTTTGGGTAGCAATTGGACTACCTGTGTCATTCTTTGGTTTATTCATTTTTGCACCAAGCTTTATGACGATCAATGTGATCTCATTGTTTGGATTGATCTTGGTAATAGGGATTTTGGTGGATGACGGTATTGTTGTAGGAGAGAATATATACTCTCACTATGAGAAAGGAAAGTCACCTGCACAAGCAGCCATAGATGGCACACTTGAAGTAATACCTCCGATTGTATCTGCGATCTTAACAACGATGATCGCTTTTTCTACTTTCATCTTCTTACCGGGCACGATTGGTACTTTCTTCGGTGAGATATCCCAGGTGTTGACTATCATATTGGCGATCTCTTTGATAGAAGCATTGATCATACTTCCAGCACACATTGCTCATTCACGTGCCTTAAAAAAAGAGTCCAAGGGTTTTCTAGTTAATCGATGGGCTACTAAAGGAATGTTGTGGCTAAGGGATAATATCTACTCGCCTTCACTTCGCTTTCTATTAAATAATAAGTTTTTTGGATTCGCGATTCCCATTGCATTGATGATGATTACAATTGGAGGCTTTATGGGAGGCGTTATAAAAGGAAGCTTCTTTCCTCCTATAGAAAGTGACCAAGTCAATATCAGCTTAAAGATGCCACAGGGCACAAGTGAGTTTATTACAGATTCTATCATAACGCATATCGAGAACCAAGCATGGGCAGTCAATGAAGACTTATCCAATGAAGTAAACAATGGCCATAGTGTCATTGTCAACTCAATAAAAAGAATAGGTACATCAGCTGCTCAGTCGCAAGGAGGACCACCTGGATCATCTAATAATACTGGAGGCTCTACTTCAGAAGCAGTTCTAACGCTCAACTTGCAACCAGAAGAAAATCGTGGCACTATCAACGCCAGTCGTGTTGCTGCTGCCCTATCGGATGCGGTAGGCACGATATCTGGAGTTGAAACATTAGAGTTTGGATCTGGAAACGCATTTGGCGGAAAGCCCATCTCTGTCTCCTTAGTTAGTAATAATCTCCAAGAACTGAAGGGCGCAAAAAACGAACTAAAGCAACAGCTTAATCAGCTCACACAACTCAAAGATGTAACGGACAATGATCCTTTAGGCATAAAAGAGATAAGCATAGACTTAAAAGACAACGCATATCTGCTGGGGTTAAATCTCAACTTAGTGATGGCTCAAGTAAGAAGTGCATTCTTTGGTGCACCAGTTCAACGATTTCAAAGAGGCAGAGATGAGATAAGAGTCTGGGTGAGATATGATGAAGAAGATCGAACTTCTATCACCAACCTCGATGACATGTGGATCGTAACGCCATCCAGAACAAGAGTGCCCTTCTCTGAGATCGCCAGTTATAAAATAGAAAGAGGTGAAGTCGCTATCAATCACCTTGAAGGAAAGCGAGAAATCAGAGTTGAAGCAGATCAAAAGAACATAAAAGATAGTGCATCAGAACTACTTGCTTCTGTCCAAGAGAATATCATGCCTGGAATATTAGCTAAGTATCCAAGCATAGAAGCTTTGTATGAAGGACAAAATAGAGAGGCAAGTCAGATAGGTGGCGCTATGTCTTCTGTACTGCCTGGCATATTCTTACTGATGTACGTAGTGATCGCATTCACATTTAGATCCTACTCACAACCAATCATGTTGTTCATCTTGATTCCATTTAGTCTGGTGGGCGTGGCTTGGGGACATTGGCTACACGACATGTCTATCAACATGTTGTCCATGTTAGGCATCGTAGCCCTTATAGGCATCTTGGTCAATGATGGATTAGTTCTAATTAAAAAATTCAACAATCTTCTGGCTTCTGGTCTGCCATTTGACGATGCATTATTTGAAGCAGGGAAGCAGCGCTTTAGAGCAATCTTTCTTACATCGATTACAACTGTGGCTGGACTGGCTCCGTTGATATTTGAAAAAGGATTCTCTGCACAGTTTCTAATTCCTATGGCGATATCCGTGGCCTATGGGATAGCGTTCGCAACCTTCCTTACGCTGTTCTTGCTTCCACTTTTGCTTTCATTATTCAATGATATCAAGAGAGGGATCTATTGGCTCAAGACAGGAAATTGGACTGATGGTCGTAACTTAGAAAGAGTAGTCAAAGAACAAGAATACATCAGTCAACAAACGCTAACTCATGACTCAAGTAAATAGTATCAGAATGGCGAAGATCTTAGCGATACTGATAGGACTCTTGCTTTCTATCAACTTGTCTGCGCAAAAGATATTGACAGTAGATGAAGTGATTAAGCTCGCAGTTCAACACAACTACAGTGTTCAGTTGTCCGAACAGAATATAAAGATATCAGAGAATAACGCTTCAAGAGATAACTTTGGATACAAGCCAACTGTCAACGCCACACTTAACCCCAATGCAACAATAGGTGGATCAACACAGCAGTTTGGCAATGGCATGGAAGCTTCAACCGGCACAGCTTTTTCATGGGCAGCTGGCGCAGCAGTCAATGCAAATTATCTCCTATTCGATGAGTCCAGAGACATCAAGTTGGACCAGATGAAAGAACGACTGAATCTATCCAATGTGCAATTGAGACAAACGATTGAAAACACTGTATTTCAAGTTTACAATCAATACTATATTATCGCTCAGATATCAGAAAACTTAAAAGCCACAGAAGAAGCTTTATCACTTTCAAGAAAGAGAAAAGAAAGAGTTCAGTTGAGATACGACTTAAGTCAAGGTTCAAGATTAGATATCCTAAACGCACAAGTCGACATCAGCCGTGATAGTGTCAACTATCTGAATGGCATTCAGCAAATTGAAAATGCGAAGCGGGATCTTGAGGTGCTTATAGGACGGACAATAGAAGAGGATTACAATATAGAAACCAATGTTTCTTACAGTCCTTCTTTGACTAAAGAGGCAATCGAAACCAAAGCATTAGAGCAAAATGTAAACATACTCTTGTCTGACCAACTGCAACAAATCAACCAGTTAGAGTTGGATGTCATTGACAAGATCAACAGACCGACCATTGGTGCCAACGCTGGACTTAATTATAACTATCAGCAGAATGCACCAGGAGCATTTATAACCAACAGCACAAGCTCTGGTTTAAACCTTGGCCTGACGCTTAATTGGAATTTATTTGACGGAGGTCAGAAGAAGATCTTAGAAGAAAACGCTAAGATCAACATGGAAACTGAATCTTTAACTCGAGAACAAATTATCGTTGAACTAAGGCGTGATATTGATAATGCTTGGGGCAACTATCAGAACGCTTTGTATATCCTGAATGTAGAACAAAATAGTCTTGAGATAAACCGTCTTAATCTGGATAGAACCTCAGAACTCTTCAATGCAGGACAAGCAAGTTCTGTTGACTTTCGACAAGCGCAGCTCAACTTGTTACAATCAGAGATAGGGTACAACCTCTCTCGGTATCAAGCGAAACTCTTAGAGTTAGAACTACTCTATCTCAGTGGAGACCTTCTCGACTCGATTGAGTAAATTCGACTCAGCATAAAAGCAGTTCTTTATTCTTTTTGATATTTCTTACTTTCAAGACATAAACGCTATATGTCATGAGTAAACTAAATAGAAGAAACTGGATCAAAGCTTCAAGTATAGCAGGTATCTCGACTGCGGTCAATAAGGTAGATTATGCGAAAATCTTCTCAAAGAGCAATCTCTCAACTTCAGAGTCTATAGATGATCTAGTACGACTTAGCTCCAATGAAAATCCTTATGGTCCTTCCAAGTCTGTCCGTGATGCTATGATCAATGATTTTGATAAGGTATGTCGCTATCCTGGCATGTACTATAAAGAACTAGTCGATATGCTTGCTGCAAAACACATGGTAGATGCAGATCATATTGTACTAACTGCAGGATCAACAGAAGGATTGAAAATGGCGGGTCTGGTATATGGAGGAGAAGGATCAGACATAGTAGCTGCAGATCCGGTTTTTCTGGCTTTGCAAAACTATGCAGAACACTTTGGTGCTTACATTCATAAAGTACCTGTCACAAAAGATATGACACATGATCTTGATGCGATGGAAGATCGGATCACACAAGCTACAAGATTGGTCTACGTCTGCAATCCCAACAATCCTACAAGCGCACTGGAGCCAGCAGATAAATTAGAATCATTTTGCAAGTTGGTCTCAGCACGATCAGTAGTGTTTAGTGATGAAGCATACTTTGATTATATAGAAGACAAGAACTATCCAACGATGATCAAGTTGGTAAAAGAAGGTCAGAATGTGATTGTCGCTCGAACATTTTCTAAAGTATATGGATTAGCTGGTATCCGGATCGGATACTTGATCGCTCGTCCAGATATCATTAAGAGATTAGGCAAGTCATCTATGGCTGGACCTAATGTACTCGCTGTGACAGCGGCAATCGCAGCCCTCAAGGACAAGGAGTTTTACAATTATAGTATAGCTCAAAATAGAATCACCATGCAAATGATGACACAAACCTTAAATGAATTAGGTTTGCCTTATGTCGATTCTGCTTGTAATTTCCTCTTTTACCAATCAGGACAAGACATCTCACAACTATATAAATCATACATATCACATGGAGTGAAAGTAGGTAGACCTTTTCCTCCTATGCTTGACTGGTGTCGAGTAAGCATGGGAACAGTGGAACAAGTTGAAAGACTTTGCTCAGCGACTAAGAAAATATTTAGTTGATACTGTGATTGGCTACTCCTCTTTGGTTATGAATTGAAGCGATCGGAGTTGTTGATTAAGTTTTTGAATTTCGACCATTGATGATCGACATTTATAATTCGGTATTCTCGAAGGGCTTGTATTTCTTTCTTGATATACATATACCATCTAATAGGTTGGATAAGCGACATGAATCTTTGATTAAAAGTTACAGTACTAAGACGCACACAAAATCCAATACCCCATTTTGCGTCTATTTATTTTATTGACAGGGCTGCGAATTGTAGTATTAACGACCTATATTACTCAGATGAACGGACTTGAATATTGGCATTTGTATATCATGGCAGCTTTCTACTTCTATGCAGGAGTAAGCCACTTTCGTAATCCTAAGTTTTTCTTAAAGATCACACCTCCTTGGGTACCGAGCCCTGATACAGTCAATATCATCGTAGGTGTTGCTGAGATCTTGATAGGCATTGGGCTGATCATACCTGCTACTCGATCTATATCGGCCTGGGCTACAATAGCACTCTTGATTGCTGTGTTTCCAGCTAACCTCTTCCATCATCAGAAAGCGAAAGCAAAGGGAAAACATGTTATACCGACAATGATCAGACTCCCAGTCCAACTACTACTCTTGTGGTGGGCATATAGTTATACATAAGAAAACCTCTTCTCAACTACGCTCGCAGCGCTTAGACTCCTCTTCAGATTCCTAAAAAATCATGTCCTTCGAGCGAATCCAAAAACCATGTTCTTCGAGCGTAGTCGAGAAGCACATATAACTTATAACCAAATAAGTCAAAAGGAGACATGGGCATAAAAAAAGGAAGATCGTTGCCGACCTTCCTTGAGTATATCTAGTTGTATTGTTATTATTTCTTCTTCGACTT
>CALIHL010000100.1 GCA_938022935.1 uncultured Saprospiraceae bacterium | reverse complement strand
CCACTTTGATTGAGCCCCTAAGTTGAAACCTACGCTTCCTAGCAAACCAGTTTGCCATCCACCAAGAACATCTATCTCAGAATTGATGCCATCAAGTTCTCCTTGGTAGGCGTCCATTTGCTCTTGAAGTTCTGCTTGCTTCGCCTCGATATCTGCAGCTTTCTCTTTTAATTCCATTACTGACTCTTGCGCAGTCAGGCTGATCGCCATGCACGACAAGAACATTACAATTAGTGTAAAATTAAGTTTCATTGTTCTTAAAAATTTTAAATGAGTTAAGTTTTAACCTTCTATCCTTTTATCTGAGGTATATATTGATACCTTTTGATTCAATAAATATTTCAGAGGATAGACTACCTTTTTATCAGATGATGCAATTGTGATACTGGTCTTATCGAGCAAGGTCACTTGACCTCTTTCTCCATCGAGTTCAATGATGTCGCCCACTTTGACTTTGTCTTTTGTATATAGCGCGGAGAGGAAGTTAGAAACAACGTCACGAGATGCAAGGCCATAGCCAATTGCAAATGCAAAAACGCCTCCTGCTATAATGATTGATATATTTTGTTGTAAAAATTCAGTGTTGATCTCTGCCTGCGCAATCGCTAAGATTATAACGTTTATGAACAAGAAATAGAACAATACATTGGATATGATTTTTGCAGAAGGAATACCCAAAGAAAGCAAAGTGGCTTCTACAATTGATCTAATCAACTCAGAAAGAAGTGTGCCAAATATCAAAAAAATGAAGGCAACAATAAGTTTTGGAATAAAGTTGAAAAGACCTACAATGAGTGCGGATATAGTTGGCATATCCAAAACCTCAGTAGCAAATATCAAGAAGAATAGGAGTAACGTGTAGTATACAAACTTAGAGAGCACGGCACTGATCTTAATATTTAAATTGGCCTTTTCGATAAAATCGATCTCATTCAGTTTTTCACCAAATTTGTCGATTTTAATCTTCTCCAATACTTTTCTAATTATGCCGGCTATAAATCTGGCCACTATTAAGCCAATAATAACAAGAACAATTGCTCCAATAAACTTCGGCACGAATTCTCCCAATTGACTAAGTAATTGTTGTAAAGTATCTGATAGTATACCCATGGTTGACGCTGTTGATTTAATTATTCAGAATCGCTCTCTTCTTCTTTTTTTAATGCTGTCTTAGAGAGATTAGTATTACTCCCTATTAGTGTAGAGAATATTTGAGGTATGTATAATTCAAACAAATCGCCTATCAAATCCCACGTGCCTTTACGGCTTGTGACATTATTCTTTATAGCATCGGAAGCTTTGTCGTACTTGGCTTCCATTTGCTCCTCTAATTGTTGAAAATTGTTTTTACTCATCTCAATAGATTTGGGTTCGGGGTTGTATTAAGCTGCGTAGAGAGTCCTATGTATTTTTACAAATTTAAGTTTTGCTCTTTTTATTTGCATTTTAATTGCACTTTCAGTTTTATTGATTACCAAACAAATCTCTTTGATAGACATACCGTCTAAGTACTTCATCATCAATATGCTCTTATCATCAGGAGGGATTTGCTCCATGATAATCTTCAATCTGTCAAGCTCAATCTCCAGCAACTCTTTATCATCTACTTCATCTACCACATCTTCAAACTGACTGACGTCCTCGAAGTATTGACTTTTGTCTTTCTTTTTCTTTCTGATAAAATCGATGCAGAAGTTGTAAGTTATCGAGTATACCCAAGTCGAAAACTTAGATTTACCTCCAAACTTTGAAAGATTGAGCAATAGCTTCATCATGACATCTTGCGTGGCATCCTGCGCCAAGCCTTCTTCCTTTAGGATAGTCAAACACTTTCCATAGATTTTGGCAGAATAACGACCATAGAGAATCTCAAAATAATAGTTGTTTTGAGTCCTCAAATACTCCTTAACTACCTCCTCATCTGTTAGCGTTTTTCTCTCACTGTTGGACAATAGTGCGAAGAGAAACTTTAACATAACTGTATATTAGACGCACAAAGATGAGAAAGTTACTTTTGCTTTCTAAATAAATTTCACATTCTATGGTATCCACTTGTCTCAGAGCCCTATATCTCTCGTTTTTAATGACTTTAGGTTCTATTGGCCATCTTTACAGTCAGGATGATCAAGACGCCCTCTTTATAAAGAGCATTCACAATCAGATATTAACCGAGGGGAGTTGTTATGCTTGGTTAGATCATTTGTCGGAAGAGATAGGAGGCAGACTTGCTGGATCAGAAGAATCGGAAATTGCTGTTCGTTATACCAGAGATGTACTGTCAGAATATGCGGATACGGCATATCTCCAGCCTTGTCAAGTACCATACTGGACGAGAGGAGACGAAGAAGTCGTAAAAATCCTAAATACAGAAGGTAACCTCACCATAGACATTGGCGGTTTGGCACTAGGTAATAGTGTTGGAACTGGAGCCAAAGGCATCCAGGCCGAGGTGGTTGAGGTAAAGACCTTAGATGAAGTAAGAGCCCTTGGGATAGATGGGATTAACGGAAAGATTGTCTTCTACAACAGACCGATGGATCCTACACAGATCAGAACTTTCTACGCCTATGGTGGCGCTGTCGATCAAAGAGTCAATGGCCCTGCAGTTGCGGCAGAATATGGTGCAATTGGCACAATCGTTCGATCCATGACGACTGCTTCTGATGACAACCCTCATACTGGTGTTACCCGATACAAAGAGGGCGGGCCACAGATCCCAGCAATTGCTATCAGTACCAACGATGCAGATCTCTTACATGAGATGCTTCAAAAGGAGCCCGTAGATATATATATGTATACCAACTGTAGGATGGTTACTGAGTCTAAGCTATCTTATAATGTCATTGCTGAGATAAAAGGAAGTACTTATCCAGATGAGATCATCCTCGTCGGTGGTCATATGGACTCTTGGGATGTAGGTGGTGGCGCGCATGATGATGGCGCAGGATGTGTCCATAGTATGCAAGTCTTCGAAACCCTTAAAGAGCTTAACTATCAACCAAAGCGGACCTTGAGATGTGTTCTCTTTATGAATGAAGAAAATGGACTCGGTGGCGGTAGAGCTTATGCGGAAGAATCAGCTGCAAACGGAGAATGGCATATGGCCGCTATCGAGTCAGATGCTGGTGGTTTTACACCAAGAGGCTTCTCTTGTGATGCTAATGATGATATCTTTCCAGGCTTCTATAGACAATTACTCAAGTGGACTGATCTCTTGGATCCATATTACTTAGGATTAACCAAAGGTGGTTCTGGTGCGGATATCAGCCCACTGAAAAGTCAGGGTGGTTTGTTGATGGGTTTTCGTCCTGATTCGCAGAGGTATTTTGATTTTCATCACACAGCAGTGGATCGGATCACTGCCGTAAATGAAAGAGAATTAAAATTAGGTGCTGCCGCTATGACTTCGATGGTATATTTGCTAGATAATTATGGCATAAGTAAAGGAGATGAGTGATATAAAGTTGCACGACAAGACTTTTGAGACCTACTTACCGGAGTCTCAGATACAAGAGGCAGTAAAGAGATTAGCGGAAGAGATCAATAAAGATTACCAAGGCAAAAAGCCGATCATACTCAGTATTCTCAATGGCTCATTTATATTCACTGCAGACTTGGTTCGGTTTTTCAACTTTCCATTGACTGTTGAGTTCGTCAGATACTCTTCATATAAAGGGACGACCTCAACTGGTACGATAACCAAGATGCTTGGGATGAAGTCTGACATCAAAGGGAAGGATCTGATCATAGTGGAGGATATAATCGATACTGGTTTTACACTGCACAATGCCTTGAAAGATCTCCGCGCACAAGAGCCTGCATCTATTAAGATAGCGAGCCTATTGGTCAAGCCAAAGGCCTTAAAGCATGATGTGCCTTGCGATTATGTTGGGTTCAACATACCCAATGATTTTGTCGTTGGATATGGCCTTGATTATGACGAATATGGTCGTGATCTACCTGCTATTTATAAGTTGAAAGAATAATAGCGTAGTTCATCTGGTTGGCAGTGTACTTGCTCCCATGATTATTACTTCTTATTCATATATTGGGTAGCTATCTAGGCGCTTTGTCTAGGTATTTAACCAATCGAGATATGAAGCAACTTTCTGTTCTATTTCTTGTCATGGTATTTGGTTTTCATGGCTTTAGCCAAGATATACCGCCGGTTACCGACAAGATCTTAATCAAAAACGTATCGATCACCACACAACCTGGATCAACGCCATTTATAGGCCATATCCTTATTGAAGATGGGATTATAAAAGATGTCGGCGCATCACTACAAGTCCCTTATGATGCTCAAGTGGTCAGTGGTGACTCATTGCATGCATATGCAGGATTTATCGCGGCACTCTCTCATGCAGGACTCAAAGCGCCTAAAGAGAATAACGAAAGACCGCGTGTAGATCGCACAGGTTATCCACCTAATGATGTTGCAGGTATCACGCCTGAGATGAGTATCGATGATGCATATGATCATAAAGATGGTTCGATCAGTGATATGAGAAAGCAGGGATTTACAATCTCACATAGTGTGCCGCATGGGCGTATGCTGCCAGGTATGGGCTCGATTATCGCTCTTAATGGAGAATCATACAATGAGTCGGTCATCGTTAAAGACGGATCAATGTTTGCGCAGTGGAAGACTGCCAATCGAGTATTTCCAGGTACACTGATCGGTATCATGTCCAAGTGGCGCGAACTGTACCGTAACGCTGAGCTAACACTTCAACACAACAAGAACTATAAGACTAATCCTCGCAATCGTAAACGTCCTGCTCAAGATGCTGCAACTGAAGCGTTATGGCCAGTGGTCCAAAAGCAAATGCCAGTCTTCTTCAAAGCCGAAAAGCATAGAGATATCTATCGTACCCTTCAGCTGCAAGAAGACCTTGGGTTTGACTTAGTACTATCAGAAGCTAAAGACATCGATAGGATCTTAGGTGATCTAGGCGGTCGCGACGTTTCAGTTTTGCTCTCTCTTGATTTGCCAAAAGCGGAAAAGAAAAAAGAAGAGTCCAAGGACAAAAAGAAAGATGGAGAAGAGAAGAAGGAGGACAAAAAAGAAGATGCTGAAAAAGAGGATCCAAAGATGGCTATGCTCCAAAAGAGAAAGTCTGAAGCTATAGATAGATACACCAGTCAAGCTAAAATGATGAGTGAGAAAGGCATGCCTGTTTCATTTTCCTATCTGGAAACTAAAGCAAGTGATATTCATACCAATATAAAGAGATTGATCACAGATGGTTTGTCTGAAAAAGATGCACTGAGTGCACTAACCACTCAAGCGGCTAAGTCAATTGGTATATCTGATATAGCAGGTACGATCGAAAAAGGTAAGCTGGGTAATCTTGTGATTGCTACAAAACCCATATTTGACGAAAAGTCAAAGATTAAAATGGTTATGATCGATGGCAAACTACATGAGTACGAAGTAAAAGAGAAGAAGAAAAAGAAGGAAGGAGATAGCGAGATGATAGATCCTTCTGGTACTTGGGCATACACGATAGAGATACCTGGTATGGCTGCAAGTGGTACCATGACAATCACCAAGAATGGAGAAGACTTTGATGTCAAAGTAACGAGTAATCAGAATCCAGGTGAAGAAGCAGAAGGAAAAGAAGTTGAGCTTGATGGAAGTGACATGTCTTTTTCATTTAGTATGCCTGCTGGTGGGATGGATATAACTGTTCAAAATGAACTCACCTTTGATGGTGACACTTTTGAAGGAACTGTATCTGTTGCTGACTTTGGGTCATTTGATATATCGGGCTCTAAATCAGATCCAGAGTAGTCAACTGAATTATAATTATAAAAAGTAAAAATCATAATTAATATGATCAAAAATATAACACTGAGTTTTCTTCTTCTTTGCAGTTTTCAAATGTTGAAAGCGCAAGTTGAGACAGGAGATATACTCATAAAAAACGGAACAGTCATTACGATCACGGATGGCGTGTTAGAAGATACAGATGTTCTCATCCGTGATGGGAAGATATCCAAGATTGGAAAAGACCTTGCTTCGGGAAATGCAAAAACAATTGATGCAGCTGGCCAATATGTGATGCCAGGTATCATCGATGCTCACTCACACATCGCTCTTGACGTAGTAAATGAAGCCACTGATCCTAACACTTCTGATGTATTTGTTGGCGATGCGATTGATCCATTTGATGTGGCGATCTATAGAGCACTTGCTGGAGGTGTAACAACTTCTCATGCGATGCATGGATCTGCTAACGCCGTTGGTGGACAATGTGAAACTATAAAACACAGATGGGGCGTCTCTAATCCTGATGATATGAAGATGGATGGTGCACCAAGAACTATAAAGTTTGCACTTGGCGAGAACCCAATGCGCGTTCATGGTGAAGGCAATAGAATCGTGCCACGTACTAGAATGGGGGTAGAGCAAATATTCAGACAAGGATTTGCGAAAGCACAAGACTATCAAGCAGAATGGAAAGCGTACAAGGCTAATCCTGCTGGAGCTTTAGAGCCACCAAAGTATGACTTGAAGATGGAGACAATGTCGGACATTCTTAATGGAGATATCATCATCCATTGTCATTCTTATCGTGCAGATGAGATACTGATGTTGGTTGATGTCTTAGATGACTTTGGTGTAAAAAAGATCTGCTTCCAACATGTCAATGAAGGTTTTAAAGTAGCACCAGAGTTGGCAGCTTATGGAGCAGGTGCATCAGTGTTTGCAGATTGGTGGGCTTACAAGTTTGAAGTGTATTATTCTACTGCTTACAATGCTACGATCTTGACACGTAACGGAGTTGTAACTTCTATCAACTCAGATTCTGGAGAATTGATTAGACATCTATTTCATGAAGCGGCAAAGACGCAGAGATATGGAGATCTTACTGATAATGAAGCACTAAAGTTGATCACGCTCAATCCTGCTATCCAATTGGGTATCCAAGATAGAGTAGGCTCTATCGAAGTTGGAAAAGAGGGAGACATCGCGATATTTGATAAGCATCCACTTTCTGTATATGCCATCCCGCAGATGACGATTGTAGATGGTGTTGTAAGATTTGATATAAAGAATGACAACGACGATGTAAGGATTGATATCAATCCAGAAGAAAAGATTTCTTCATTTATAGATCATCATGCGGAGACAGAAGCGGACAGATGTATGCAAGATGTATACGAATATTTTGCTGATCAAAAACAAGACTAATCATGAAAGGAATTATAATCAAATCAATAGCAGTTATCGTCTCTCTTCTCTTATTGAGCGATATGGCGGCGCAGCAGATTGCAAAATCTACTTACGGAGACGTCTTGTTAAAAAATGCTACGGTGCATACAGTGACCAATGGTGTAATGCAAAACACAGATGTCTTGATCAGTGATGGTATGATTGCAAATGTGGGCAAAGGATTAACGAGCTCATCGGCGACGGTTGTAGATTGTTCTGACCACCATATCTATCCTGGATTTATAGATGGAGGTACTACACTTGGTATGTCAGAAGTCAGCGCTGTGTCTCTGACAAATGACTTCAATGAGATCGGCGATATCATACCACAGATGCAAGCGTTAACAGCGGTCAATCCAAATGCTGTAGCGATACCTGTGACAAGAGTGAATGGAGTGACTAATGTAATTGTGAATCCTACAGGAGGTATATTCCCAGGTACGTCAAGTCTTATCAACTTGGTAGGCTATACACCCGCTCAGATGGATGCGGGCTTTAAGGCTGTAGCGATGAACTTTCCATCTGCAGCAAAGAGAGGTAGATGGGATCGTAGATCAGAAGAGGATATCAAAAAGGCGCAAGAGAAAGTGACGAAGCAGATCGATGAGTTTTGGGATAAACTAACAGTCTATCACAAGATCGATAGTGCTTCTGCAAAGAAGTCCAATGCTAAGATGACTTATCAGCCTGAGATGGAGGCTATGTTGCCTGTCTATAGAGGAGAGATCCCACTGATGATCAATGTTAACAAAGACAAGGATATCGAAGCGGCTATCGCTTGGGTTGAAAAGATGAAGATCAAGGCGATCCTTACTGGCGTATCAGAAGGGTATAGAGTAGCGGACAAGATCGCTGCATCTGGCTTGCCAGTGATCACGGGTCCTGTACAAGCAATACCAGGACGTTCTGAAGAGCGGTATGATGTCGCTTACGCAAATGCTGGCGTTATGTCTAAAGCTGGTGTTAAAGTGGCTCTAAGAACCAACGATACTGAGAATGTTAGAAACTTACCATTTCATGCAGGCTTTGCAGCGGCATATGGTATGGGTGTAGATGAAGCCTTAAAAGCGATCACTATCAATCCAGCTGAAATGTTTGGCGTAGCTGATCAGTATGGTAGCATAGAGAAAGGGAAGATGGCCAACCTTTTTGTTTCTACAGGCGACCCATTTGAAATGAAAACACGCATCGTCCATCTATTTATAAAAGGATGGAAGGTGCCCATCGAGAGTAGACATACACTTCTGTATAATGAGTTCTTGGAGCGGTCTCCCGGACTTGAAGAAAAGTAGAAATTATAAAAAGCCACACATGATTCATGTGTGGCTTTTTTGTGCTTGCTATGTAAGCATGTTCTGCATCTAAAGTTGTCGTGAGCGTCCTCGCATGCCACTTGTACAAGACTTCATTTCGTTTTTTGCCAATTACAATTTTCCTTAGACTCTGCTCAGCAAGCATGCTCTACATCTAAGTTGTCGTGAGCGTCCCCGCTTACTACGTATTTATCCCTACATTTGACCATGATCAAAAATATAATCTTTGACTTTGGTGGCGTGCTCATCGATCTTGATATCCCAAGATGTATCAGTCGATTAGGTGAGCACTTTGGCATCTCCACGTTGTCAGTAGAACCTTAC
>CALIHL010000099.1 GCA_938022935.1 uncultured Saprospiraceae bacterium | reverse complement strand
CATCTTTCATTTATTCTTACTTACGTAAAATGCCCATAGCTGAGTGTATGGAGTTCGCATGTGCGGTAGGAAGTCTAACAGCATCTAAGCATGGAGGAACTCCTATCATAACTACCAGTGAGATTGAAACTCTAATTCTGCAGAGCTGAAGTGCCTCTAAAAGACCTTATTCTATGAAGTTTTTAAAAAATTTCGAATATGAATTTTAGATTGATCGTCAATTTTATCAGAATTATTTTTGAATATCTTGACGGCCTCCTTTTTGTATTTTTTAAGAGGATTGAGCAAATATGCCCTCTTGATATAGTCAATAGATAAAACTGGGTCCGCCTCCATTAACTCCCCCATCAACCAATAGTGATCTTCTCTTTCTTTAAGGTTCTTAGCAAATTTTTTAAATTTTGACGTGAATTTTGAATCATAGCTCACATATTCCGTTCTCTTAAAGTCTGATGGGATCTCATATTTTTTTGATTTAATAATTAAGGTTTCTTTCCCTAGAGCATCCATTAGACCTAATTCATAAAAAACATTTGATACAGTCTTTACAGGCATATCTTCTGTTAAGATGGCAACGCCTAATTGAACTCCTAAAATTATTTTCCAAATTTTATCTAAAAAATCTTTTCCTGTCACTAAAGATGACGCATCAATTTCTTTGATTTTATACTTGGCGAATTCTTTACTTAGGCTGCGTCTAATTTTAATTAATTCGGGAGGGAATAGTGTGCCGAGTTGAGTCATTATAAATGCTGATCTCGGAAGGAATTTAACTACATCTGTTAAGACTTCACCATTTAAAGGTGAATACACTATCATGATGATCTCTTTCGAAGGATAGTTACTCCCTTATAAGGGCCATCAGACTTTTTAGAATCAACTATACGTCCTCTTGACCTATCAATCTTGACGTATTTCCCTGTTCTAGGGTTCTTTGTTTGGACAATATCTTTTTTCACTTTTGACATTATCTAAAGTTATTAAAATAACACGATTCTTCAAAATTTAGTTCAATCTACCGTTCTAACCCTCGTCGTTTCTTGTATCCAACATGGCACCTTGAAAGAAGATCCAGCCTTTAGTTGCCTAAAGAAGATATCTTCCTTAGTAGGCATATACTGACGGTATCGTTTGATCCACTTATTCGCTTCTTCATTGGAAGCAGGATCTATCTTCTTAGCATACTCAAACTTGTCTATCGCTGCCCAAGTCACTACTTGACTATCAAACCCTGTGCCTGGACCACAAAGCGGACCACTTGATGCATAGAGTTTTCCAATTAGCATATATGGCTCACCCCAGTTAGATTTGTTGCTGGCTGCTTGTCTTGCATACTTTCTTGCTGAAGCAAAGTTCTTGATATGAGCATAGTAGATCTTAGAGATCACCAGTTGATACTTTGCTTTCTTTTCTGGATCATCAGAAGAACTTATAAACTGCTCAAAGAAACCAATAGACTCTCTGAACCTACCAGCCTCAAGAGCATCATAGGCAAGCTTTAACGGCCCTGGTGGCGGTGGCGCTACGTAACACTCTTTCTCTTTCGCTTCTTTTAGTTTTATAAATCTCTCATCCGCAGGGTCACATCCTCCCCATACCATCTTAAGATATACTTCCGTCACGTTATCACAGTCTGTAGGATCTTCTTCAAACTGACCATAATAGTTTTCCATAAAGTAGTCGCATGGATAGAATCCTCGTATACCTTCTAAACCAGATAAAAGGGGCGGGCTATATTGATCGATGACATTCCAAGCTTCACAATACTTCTCTTCGCAATTAGCCTTGCCGCGTTTTACAATCTCAAGTATCTTCAGAGCCAGCTGACTACCCTCTTCATGACTGATCTGTTCTTCCAAGACGCGGTCGTATAATAATTTAGAAAGTGGGTTAACCACAAAGTAGTCCGTCTCCAAGTCTTTCATCTCCACTACTTTTCTAAATAATGCGAAGGTCTCGTCACTATCTGTATACTTAGCATACTTGTAATAACTGTTGAATGCCTTTCTGGCTATGATTGAACCATCATCTGCGAAGCACTCTACCCTCTTATCATAAATACTTAAGAGCGTATCCACCAAGGAGCCTCTTTTAGATTCGTCCTTCTCATTTTCAAATAAGTAGTCATATATCTTGATACCATCGTCAAAGTGGTATGTTGCTTTACCATTAGCTCCTGGAGCTGTGTAGTAAGCTTTCTTCCAGAGTCCTTTGGCCTCCGGAAATTTTTTAAATCTTATCTCATCCCTATATAAAGTAAAAGCATCCTCTACATCAGATCTAATCGCTGGATCTATGTCTGCAAGTGTAGTACAAGTAGTGTTATTAGTAACTACTTTAATCTCGGGCGTTGGCGGAGGTGCTGGCGCTTCTTCCTGCGGAACAGGCGTCGCACAAGACATCAATATACTCACTGCCATGATAACTAAGTAATACCACTTCATAGTTCTAAGATTGTAGTGAAGGTTGATACCAACAAGATAGTGTAAGTCAGACTGCTTCACAAGTTAGCCATCGAGATAAGAGAATGACATACAAACAAAAAGGCCGCTCTGAATCAGAACGGCCTTTCCATTATATCGTAATAAGTATGATATCTACTGGTATCTAACTTTTACTGTTTCTCCTATCCAACATCCCACTTTCTGAGATGCTCCTGCTTTCACTCCTCTCATAAATCCATCATCCTTCATCGGGAAGCTTGATCTATACTTACCCATCTTACTTGATGCTTCATCAGCAGAATTAGGATCAATAGACTTTGCTCGTGCATACTTATCATACGCCGCAAGGATCGCTAATCTTTGGTTCCAGCTGTCTCCACATGATCTTGCAGTCGTCGCATACATGTCACCGATCAACATGTAAGGTCTGCCAAAAGAAGGATTTAAAGATGCCGCTGTGCGCGCTTCTTTTCTTGCATCGTTATACTTCTTCAACTTTCTAAATAAGATAGAAGCAATAGAAAAATGATGCTTCGCTTTCTTCGCATTATCCGTCTCTTGAGCGATTGCTTCTCTATACTTAGTCATCGCACCATTAAAGTCACCTGCTCTATAAGCCTTACTCGCCAACATGGCTGGGTTGTTCGCTTCAAACTCTGCTTTCTTCTTAGCATTCACTTCTGCTGCCCAAGTCTCATATTCTTTAGCAAGAGACACCATAAAAGGATCTGTATCATCAGTCGGACATCCTCTTAACTTCAATAAATTATAGAGATCTTTTGCACCTTCTGGACTTGGATTATCGAGGTAAGCATCCTTGTACTTAGACTTAAAGTAATCACAATCGAAGATCTCTTTTTCAATCTCAACGAACGAGCCATTCATCGCATCAATCGCTTGCTTATAGTAAGCTGAGTATTTCTCATTGTTAGCAATGTTGTACTCTGCTATCTCATTGAGCGTACGGTGTATCTCTCTTGTTTTCTCTTTGTCTATCAATCCTTTTTTGAATTGGTACACTGCTATCGCACCATATGGAGCGAAAACAATGTATTCTACATTGTTGCCCGCCATATCAACCGCTTTCTGAAAAGCGTCCATGTTCTCGCTGTAGTTAGCATTAAGCTGGTAGTACATGTCGTAACCTTTACGGCCCATCAAGTAACCGATACGCTCATTGTAACAATCTTGGTTATCACCACACTTCGCCAGCTTGATTACCTGCTCTTCATAGCATGAAGCACACTGATCATACAGATCAACAATCAATTTTTTGTATTCTTCTTTCTTACCTGCATCAGCCTCGGCATCAAACATTGACTTATACATCTTGATACCGTCTGTATAATGAAAGTCTCTTTTCCCATCTGCAGCTGGTGCAGCAGCGAAAACTTCCTTCCAAGGTTCAAAGGCATCAGCATAATTGTCTGTTGTCATAAACCCTCTATAGACTGAATGCTGATCAGTTATATGATCCATATTCTCAGAGCCTATCCATGTTTCGCACTGTGCAAAAGACAGCTGGCTCATAGATGCAATGATGATTACTAAAAGTGCTGTTATAAATTTCATGTCGGTCGTAATTTTCAAGTATGTTAATTCAAATATCTCTTCTGGAACCAATTTCTTTCGTTAAAAGTAAATCCGAAAGTGATCTTTGCAAAATTCTCATTGAGTAAATCTCCTATAGATCTATTTCCTATATCTACTCCTATGTTCAGATTAGACAGCTTCTGTTGCCATGCCAATGGCAGGCCAAGCCCTAATGTCATCCCATAGGATTTTATCTTTTCGTTGTTAAGCGTCCTCGGATCTTCTTCTATGTAAAAGCCTAGTCTATAGCTTGATCTCGCAAATATGCTATTGAGGCTTGTAGGGTTGGGTCTAAACTGCCCTCCGAAGCCGATGCGAGTCGTGTTATCAAGCACTTCTGGGTTAGCATCATTGCGATACTTACTCCAGTATGTAGTTCTCACATCAAATCCCACAGAGTACTTTATACCGTGGTTGTAGTTCACTCCAAAAGCCAATTCAGCAGGAAGAGCTCCTGAACCCAACTGATCTGTAGCGAAGTTCAAGGTGTCTGATAACTCGCCAAATGACAAGACATTGGCCACGTTAAGATCAGCTACTTGTGCTTTTGTGTTAAAGCTTAAAGATGGTTTATAGGTCAACCCTACAGACACACTCTTAGGTGCTGCGCGGACTGTTTTATCATGTACTTCTTTCTTGTTCAAAACACCGACATACATAAAGCCAAACTTGCTGTAGAAGCCACGCATCGTGTATGAGTTAGAGAATCGATTATTGAAAGCTGACAGTTCTGAAGTGAAGTTGATGTTGCGCTCATAGTTGAGCTTACCAAACAACCATCCGATGTTGGCCCCTAAACTGAAGTCTCCATACTTGATGGCATTACCCCAGATTGCTTTATAAGAGCCTCCAGTACCGGTAAAGTTTCTCACGAACTCCTGTCCACCAGTTGTTTCATCTGACCTACTTATATCGTAACTCACACTTGAGTTAGGCATAATAGCAAATCCCATACCCCAGTTAAACTTGTAGTCCTCCTGAGAGAAGATTGCGTTATATGGATTACGTAATGGGAACCCAAGAGCTAAGTAACCCAAGTTACCGGACCACTGAGTAGAAGAGTTGTCCTTATCGCTGATACTTGATCTCTTCATATCCAAGCCAATGTCAAAAGCAGCAGACTGCAGGTGACTTAATGTAGCTGGATTATCAAAGTTGAGCTGAAAGAGATCGATGTATGACGCACCAAGGCCACCCATCTGCCGGACGTGCATCGGGCTTTCAGAATTAAGATCACCGATCCCAAATCTTGAGAACGGAGAATTGATCCCACCTTGTGCTGATAATTGCATACCGGATAAAATCAATAACCAGGCGAATAACTTATTCATATTCAGTGAACTATAACGACTTCTAACATCTGCCAAAAAGGCCCCAAAGATGTTAAAAACTATTGATTTATGTGCTTTCGCTTTAGTCATATTACTAAGTAGAAGTCGTTCTGTTAATACTAAGATGTAATCTATACGTCTTATGCATACTCGATGCTCTGTTTTTAAGACGATTTTAATACTCAGTACCCAATTAATGTTTGAAATGTCGAGTGCCTGTCATCACCATGGATAAGCCATGTTTGTCACAAAACTCAATACTTAGATTATCTTTTATTGATCCACCAGGTTGTATCACAGATGTCACCCCATCTTTATGTGCTATCTCAACGCAGTCAGGAAACGGGAAAAACGCATCTGATGCCATAACAGCACCCTTCACATCAAATCCCATCCGCTTAGCTTTATCAATCGCTTGCTTGCAAGCATCTACCCTACTCGTCTGGCCGCAGCCCATACCAATCAACTGATTGTCTTTGACAAGTACGATCGTGTTAGACTTTAAGTGCTTTACGATCTTATTAGCGAATAACAACTGATCTAACTCAGTCGCTGTCGGCGCAACCTTAGTGATCACCTTCAGATCATCTATAGTTTCAACCTTTTGATCCGCATCTTGAGCGATCACCCCACCGAGTAATGTCTTTATCTTAACAGTGGGAGCCTCATCAGCAGTTCGCTTCAATAACCTTCTGTTTTTCTTTTTCTTGAGCATGTCTAAAGCGTCCATATCAAAGTCACTGGCGATTAGTACTTCATAGAACTGTTGGTCAATCTCTTGAGCTGTCGCCAAATCTATCTTCTTATTGGTGATCAGGATGCCTCCAAATGCTGAAACAGGATCACCTGCCAAAGCTGCCTTATATGCCTCAAGGACAGTTGGCCTCGTTGCGATACCACAAGTGTTGGTATGCTTGAGTATACCGAAAGTCACACCTTCTTGGTCCCTAAACTCTCTAATGATCTCAATCGCACTGTCTATATCTACCAGGTTGTTATATGACAAAGCCTTGCCATTGAGAATCTCAAACTCCTTAGCCAAGTCTCCATAATAGCTTGCTGACTGATGAGGGTTCTCGCCATAACGGAGTTCATTTCTATGACCAAGAGACACTTTCAATTGTTCTTTATCACCATAAGGCGCATTGAAGTAGTTGAAAATGTGTGTATCGTAGTGAGATGAAACTTGAAACGCCTTCATGGCTAATCTCTTTCTTTGGACTTCATCAGTTGTCGCTTCTTGCTCTTCCAATATTTGACGTAAGTCTGTATACTGATCCTTAGATCCGATCACAACTACATCCTTGTAGTTCTTAGCTGCCGCTCTAATCAAAGAGATACCACCGATATCGATCTTCTCTATAATTGTAGACTCATCATCAGTGTTCTTAAGTGTCTCCTCAAATGGATAAAGATCCACCACAACCAAATCAAGCTCTGGTATGTCATACTTGGCTAACTGATCTTGGTGATCCGCTTCTCGCTTCGCCAATATGCCTCCAAATACTTTAGGGTGTAAGGTCTTCACACGACCATCTAATATCGATGGATAAGAGGTTAAACCTTCTACAGTATGCACAGTGACGCCTGCCTTTTCAAGGAGCTTTTGTGTTCCGCCTGTTGAGTAAACTTTTATATCGTGCTTTGTAAGCAATGGTAGGATGTCATCCAACCCATCTTTGTGAAACACTGAGATGAGCGCTGACTTGATCTTCTTCGTCATTCTTGCAAGAAAAGGTATGGTCTAAAAAGCCGTGAAAATAAGGTAATTTATTGGATCTATCGGGAGGAAAATCCATTGGTGTCGGGCAGCGCATTTTGCGCCATAATTGGGACAAATCTGAGCATGTCATCTTCAACAACTTCTTCTTGTTTTGGCATCCAATTATTCTTAGTAAAAAAGGCGATGGCTGTCGTGTTAGCAGCAGAGACAAAGGCTACCCAATGCTCAAGGCTTATGTCTGGATAAACCCGACTGAGATCACTTAGGATCACACCGCCAATCCCTTGTCCCTTGAGATCAGGACGGACTGCTATATCTGTGATATAAAGGTGTTCATCTTCCTTCGATGGATGCTTCACGCCCACTACGCCCAACATATCATCATCTTGAAAAACAGCGTACTGCTGACCGTCTTCTTCTTGAAGGACATGATTAAGCCATTCTTCATCTATAGGGCCTAATCGTTTGTTGAGTTCTGCATCATTAAACCACCGCTTGTATATGTCAAAGTGATCGCGGTTAAAAGGAAACCAAGTCATTACTTACGACTAAAGTCCATGATATTACCCATGTTATAGCAAGTACGACAACGGGGCTCATAAGCATCTTTCTCTCCTAAATGGACTGTGTCTTGGTTGTCATTAAGTCTATAAGAATGAGTAGCCAGGTTGCCACAATGAGGGCAGATCGCATGTACTTTAGTAACATATTCGGCGACAGCCAAAAGATTAGGCATAGGCCCAAAAGGGACTCCTCTGAAGTCAAGGTCCAACCCTGCGACAATCACTCTGATACCATTGAGTGCCATCTGCTCACAGACCTTTACAATGTCTTGAGAGAAGAACTGAGCCTCATCTATACCAACGACTTCAGTGTCTTCTATCTGTAGGATGATGTCTCTACATGCGCCAACTGCGATGGATTCTATGGCGTTGTCATTGTGAGAGACTACTTCTTCTTCGCTATACCGAGTATCTTGGTTGGGCTTAAATATCTTGACCTTTTGATTAGCGATCGTAGCTCGCTTGATCCTACGAATCAGTTCTTCAGTCTTACCAGAGAACATACATCCCGTGACGACCTCGATCCAACCGCTTCTTTGTCCCCTATATTTTGGCTCTAAGAACATCTGGCATATTTGTTGGCAAGATCATTATTATTAGTAGACTTCAATACTTTTAAGAGCGAAAAATGAGTTATTGTTTATTGAAACTCAAAACTAAATCGTTCCCAATAAAATCGAAAAAGTAACATGGACTTCACAAAATCTAAATTACTACTTAAAAAGATCAATGCCATCCATGATAGCGTGGATGCTTTTGGGAGCGGATTTTCTCAATTAGAGAAAGATCTGATCTTACAATACTTACGAGAACTATATGAGTGCATCAACTTGCAGGGAGAAGCAACAGATCCTGTCCCTCAACCAAAAGCAGCAGCACCCATAACTCCGACAATAGAAACACCAGTTGTGCGATCAGCACCACAACCAATTATAGCACCATCGATATCAAGTAACGGAAGCTCTAATGGCTCTGCGCCATCAACCAATGGAACAACCACTCATGTCGCTCCACCAGTTGATAAGCCAAAGAAGGTAAAAGTTGATCCAGAGTTAGATACGCTCTTCGAAGAGAGCAACTTAAATGATCTTTCTCAGCGATTTGCCAATGCTCCGATCAAAGACATCGGTAAGGCAATGGGTATCAACGAGCGTATCTTAACCATCAATGAACTATTCAAGGGTGATCAGCAGTCATTTCAGTCTACAGCAGATGCACTCAACGGTTGTGCAAGCTTTGAAGAAGCTAAAGCTTATCTAATCAATGGTATCGCTACCAAGAATGATTGGGTCAGCAACAAGAGAAAAAAGAAAGCTGCTGTTTTTATAAAACTTATCAGAAGGAGATATCTTTAGTTATAGAGGCTAATGACAACGGCCTCGCCGATCATAAAGGCTGATTAATGAACAAAGATCACAATGGCGTCTCCTCGGAGAAATATATTTAAGCTTATACAGTTTCCCATTTACTTGGTGGCATCACTATGGGTGATCCATATCCTAAAGGTAAGTGGCGTTCTTAACTTCCGGACGTTTGGCTTACTGCCCAGAGATGTTGACGGCATCTTAGGGATTTTTACTTCACCATTTGTGCATGGCAGTTTCCAACACTTGATGTCCAATAGTGTCCCACTCTTTGTTATGACATTATTGATTGTGTTTTTTTATAAACGCATCGCATATCAAAGTATCTTATTGATCTATGTCTTGACCGGTCTTGCTGTATGGTCTTTTGCAAGAGGAAATGTGATACACATCGGTGCCAGCGGTGTGGTTTATGGACTAGTGGCATTTGTTTTTTGGACAGGTATTTTTCGCAGAAATGTAAAGTCTATAATCCTAGCTTTAATCATTGTCTTTTTATACAGTGGTTTGTTCTTAGGTATCATGCCTAATCAACCAGGCATCTCCTGGGAGAGTCATTTGTTTGGCGGACTTGTAGGTATCTTGGTAGCTTTCTGGATGAAGGATGACATTGAGAAAGATGAAAAGCAAGAAGATCCTTGGAAAGATGAGCAACCTGCAGATAAGTATTTTCTACCACGAGATACTTTTGAAGAAACATTATTAGAACGTGCAAGGCGTATAAAAGAACAAGAAGGCGATTCATCTTGGACGTCTGATATGTCGTAAGAATCATATGACCAACTACTTTCAGTTTTTCAATTTACCTGTACAATTTAACATCGATCAAAAAGCGCTGAGATCGCAGTATATCGCTAATAGCAAATTGTACCATCCTGACTTTCATACTTTATCATCGGATAGCGAACAAGACAAAGTCTTAGAGCAATCGACGATCAATAATGAAGGTTGGAAGACCTTATCCGACCCTCAAAAGAGAACAGCACACATACTTGAGATCAACAATGCACTTCCTGAAGAAGGTCAAGCCAAAGTGCCTCAAGAGTTTCTGATGGACATGATGGACATCAATGAGGCGTTGATGGAATTAGAATTTGATCCAGATCCAACGATCAAAGAAAAGGTAACTTTATCTATCAGGTCTTTAGAAGAGGAGCTCAACAAAGAAGGGCAAGCTGCTATGGATGCATGGGATGAAGATCAAGAAGATGGTTTCTTAACGGTAGTGCGTGACTACTATCTCAAGATGAAGTACCTCAGTCGTATCAAAGAGAAGATCAAGTAGATAGTTCCATGAATCTTCAAAAGATAAATCAATCCTTCGAGGCGTATCACAATCTTATAAAATCTCCAAACTATGATGGATGGAGGCTCTGGGAGTTATTACATCAATTTCAATCTAACTGGGATATTGATACGACTAACTTCAGGGAGATGTTTGACAAGAGCTTTGCAATCAACTCACCGCTTTGGATCAGAGATGATTACTATCCAAAGCAAGCGATGCAAAGATACATAGACCTCAATGATGATATCGTCAGATCAATGTTCAAGGATCTCTACAACGAGAATAAAGACATCGATGGTCGCATCAGCCGCTTCGTATATCAATGTGATGAGATTTATAAATTAGAAAGAAAAGCAAGTCAAAAAGTACTGCCGCACGATCATAGTGACAAGAAGATGATCTTCATCTATCTGGCATTTAGATATCCAGAGGTTTATACACTTCATGATTTTCAATCTTTCAAAACATATCTCAATCAGATCGGTAGCCCCAAAGCTCCTATAGCATCTGATATACTCAGGTATATCAAGGTGAGCAAGACGATTGGCACCTTGCTTAAAAAACAAGGAGGCTTGTTGGCAACGTTAGATCAGAAATTAGAAAATATTACAGATGGCAATCGGTATCCGATGTTAGCTGTTTATGAGATTTATAATTTGGCTCGGTGAGTTAAGCGTTTGATTCTTCGACGTGCTCTTTGCTTTTGATCCATACATAAACTGGTATACCGCCCATCAAGGCCAGAAAGCCCCAGAAGACAATCTCTTCTCCGGAGCCAACAACAGCCCAGATAGAAAACAAGAAGGCTAAGCTACCCCAGATCCAACTCCACTTTTTTGTAGATCGCAACGACACAAGTATATGCGTTGCTGAAGAAAAGAGGTAAGGCACAAGACAAGTCAAGGTGGCCAACAATATCATAAACTCAAATGCTTGAATCAAGCTCTTGCTATAGTTCATGATCATCAATCCTGAAATTAGCAAACTTGAAAACACCAGGCCTTTGACTGGCATCTTATTCTTATTCTCTTCTCCAAATAATGATGGAAACAGTCGATCTCTGGCGGCAGCATATGGTATCTGTCCTTGCATCATGATCCATCCATTGAGCGCACCAAATGTTGAAATAACAATGCCCAATGAAACCCACTTCTTTGCTGCCGGTCCCCACAAGACAACTGCAGCATCTGCAAAAGGTGCTTCGGAAACAGCGAGCACATCTGGCGGTATCAAACCCATCACTGAAATCGAACCGAGTATATAAACGAAGATGGCGACCCATGTACCGATCATAGTTGCTTTGGGGATATTGACTTTTGGATTTTTTATACTTTCTGCAGGTATGGTCGCTGACTCAATTCCCAAGAAAGCAAACAATGTCAATGTCGCGGTTGCTGTAATAGCACTAAAGTCACTCGTCCCACTTATGTTAAATGGACTAAAGTGATCCATCTCAATATAAAACACGCCTACAATAGCAACTAAGAATAAGGGCACCAGTTTCAAAACTGTCGTTGTCAGTTGGACCCATGCCGCTTCTTTGACACCACGAATATTGATATAAGTTAGTAACCAGATAGTGGCTAATCCTACACTCACGGCTATAAGCGGACTAGTGCTTAAGATTGGAAAAAACGTTGAGAGGTAACTCAACATCGTAACTACGATAGCCGCATTGGTGCAACAGATGGATATCCAATATCCCCACGCGACCAAGAAGGCTGGAAAGTCTCCAAAGCCCTCTTTTGCGAAAGTATATGGACCACCTGTCTTAGGAAACCGCGCGCCCAGCTCTGAGAAAACCTTAGCTATCACCAATCCACCACATGCAGAAACAATCCATCCAATGATACTGATCCCTCCAAATGATGCCAAGGAAGCAGGCAGCAAGAATATACCAGAGCCAATCATGTTACCAAGCACCAATGATGTCGAAGGCCAAAGACCTATTTTCTTAGCCATGATTAGTTGAGTTGGATTTTATAGTTGTGCATATGTTAAAAAGGCTTCTTTCTAATTTGTCAGGTATTGCTTGAGCAACTTATGAAAGTGATGCACGCCCGTCTCTCGCTTCACTGAAAAGCGTCCGTCTTTATAAAAACGAGAGCGCAAGCCTTTTTGAACTCCTTCAACAACCCATTCATCTTCTTGCTGAGTCTTCTCTCCTATCTGCTCTCCATTCATGCGATCCCAGATCTCTTGATCCTTGATATAATACAAGAACTCTACTTTAGTGAATTGTGGTGTGTATGGTTTTACAATATTGATCTGGACACCCCAAGGATACACATTGAGCATAAAGTTCGGATAGAACCAATAATAATAGGCTGCAATGTTCTTCCCATAATCTGGGTGCCCTTCTGGTATATCAAAAGTCTCAGATCCTTGATCAGCATAACCCACTTGCAAGACCATATGTCGATCACAAATCGTCTCATAGCTTCCATAGTCCAACATACCATTGAGCGTCGGATGCACAAATGGAATATGAAAACCTTCTAAATAATTATCAACATAAAGTGCCCAATGTGATTGCACATTATAAATCTTAGAATACTGTGGCGCAAGGACAAAGTCATCCATATTTAGAAAACCTAATCTTTTATCCAACTCCTCTGACATCTCTGAAAAGTCAATAGAGGGCTCAAGACTTGTAAACAAGAACTTGGACCACTTCTTAAGCGGCAACTGATGTAAGTGTTCGCAAGGCCGTGGGAAATCTTCAACCTCCTTAAACTCCGGCATAAACTCAAATTTACCGGACAGGTCGAATCTCCTACCATGATAGGAACACGTTAGTTTTTGATTCTTCCCAGGATGGTGGGACACTATAAAACCTCTGTGCGTACACACGTTGGATAGACACCTGACCTCACCATCTTTCTTCGTTAGGACCAGCGGCTCTTCTATATACTTCTCAAGTAAGAAAAATGGATATGTATTGACCGCTACATTGAAGATCTGTTCTTCATCACCGACATAGATCCAACTCTTCGCAAACACGTTCTCCTTCGTCTCCTCCCAAACTTCCTGATCAAAGTAAAAGTCAGAAGGTAGCGTTGCCGATTGACTGATCTGGTCCGTTACTTTATCCATATGAGTAGCTTCATTCTACCCCTAATTAAGTCAATTGTGATGGAAAGCAGATGTTTTTTGACGCTATTGAAGAGAAAAACATCCAAAAACGCGGGCCGAGTAATAAAATATCCTCTAACCGCGCATCAAATGCTTGGTGTTGATATATTTGCATCCGCTTAGTCATTTCCACACGCCCCTGTGGCGGAACTGGTAGACGCGCTGGATTCAAAATCCAGTTCC
>CALIHL010000098.1 GCA_938022935.1 uncultured Saprospiraceae bacterium | reverse complement strand
GAGTATAAGTCATGGGCTCAATCAGGTACTATCATGTACCCTAAAACAATCGAACATATATACAATGGAGACAAGCTAAAAGAGGAGTTAATAGAAGATGTGATCACTAACCCTCAATTGGAAAGCACTCATTTTAATGTTGAAGAAGTTCCTACTTCTCATGATTACAATGAAGCCTTAGGTCTAAGGGGCATCTATCATACACAGTGGTTCTCAAGACTAGGTGATTCTGGTTTACCAATTGATGCTCCTCTTACCACAGGAGCAGTTGCAGGAGCAGATTGGATACAGTTTGGCATACCGGATCAAACCATAAGTCCAGATGTAAAAATCATCGGAAGGCCAGATCTTTTATATTATGCAGTTGCGATCAAAACAGAAGCGGGAATCCTAATTGTAGACGCTCCTTTAAATCAAGAATGGTGCAAGGTAATCGTTGATGTCGTTAATGGCCCAACAGGTTTTCCAGGAGAAGAAATTATTGGGGTTATACCAACTCACACACATTATGATCACTTCGGCGGTATAAGAGAATTAGCTGCTGCATCTGGACGAGTATATGCAACACCTTCCAATTCGTCAACCATACAATCTGCCTTATCTGCTAATCATAGTCTTGTACCAGATGCCTTGTCTACCTCAATTAGATCAATAATAGTCACAGAGATTGAGAGTATACTGAGATTAGATAATGGTCGTGTTGAAATCCATAACGTGACAGCTACAGAAGGTGGCACCAATCCTCATGCTGACGATATGCTTATCGTCTATATGCCAGAACTAGAACTCATACTTCAAGCCGACTTATTCAATGCCGGAGGACTACTAGCACTTTATGCCGGACAAGGTGCAGCCCCGCTTAACACGTCTACACTTACCACTTGGAATGAAAGGTCTAAATACCTACTTCAATACATAGAAGATAAAGGTTTAAAAGTATCTCAAGTGGTTGGTATGCACGGTGGCTTGGGCTCAATAGGCCAAGTTCAGCTTGTGGGTCAGTAGAGTCATTTATAAATCAGAGTGTTTTCAAGCATTTCATAATAGTATTCATTAACAAGTCCAGATCTTTGTCACTTTACTGTGATGAGATTTGGCTTTTTTCTTCGAATAGCAGATACAAAGCAATTGATTGCACTTTGACATTTGACCATAATGCCAGCTATCCATAGTTTAGACCTAACCAATTAAAGCGCTTGATCAACTCGCCAATACTAAGAGCCTTAAGCTTTAAAACTTCACCTATCTTGAAGCATCTTTTGCGTACTCAATTATACAGACTATGAGTATAAACTCTTACAAAGTACTCGGACATATCCCAGGCGACAACGGCATACCATTCTTTGGTCACTTCTTCCCATTTGTGCGCAATGCGTCAAAGTTCTGGACTGAGCGTAGAGAAAAATATGGTGATGTCTTTAAGTATCGCACTCCATTGGGAACCTCAGTCGTATTATGTGGGCCCGCTGCTAATAAGCTCATACTTGTTGAAGAAGCAAAGTTCACTTCCAACAAAGAGGCTTGGGAGGTCAGCCTTTCAGATTTGTTTCCCAATGGTCTGATGCTAATGGATGGCGATCGACATCAGTATCATCGTAGTATCATGAATGAAGCATTTAAGAAAGAACCGATGCAAGGCTACCTTGATAATATGCCTCAGATCATAGCTCGTGAGTTGCAGAAGTTAGAAGGGAAAAAGAAGGTACTATTCTTTCCATTTTTCAAAGAGCTGACTTTGCAGTTGGCAGCCAAGGTCTTCTTTGGGCTTACGCTAAAAGATGATTTAAAAAACATCAACAAAGCTATATCTAATATCGTCAGTGCTGCCTCCGCCCTACCTATTAAACTTCCATTTACAGCTTATGGCAAGGGTATCGCTGGACGCAAATACTTGGTCAACTACTTCCAATCCATCATCAAGGAAAAGAGAAGTCATCCTAACAAGGATCTGTTTAGCAGATTGTGCCAAGCCAAGAGCGAAGAAGGTAATCAGTTTACCGATAGCGAGATTATAGATCATCTCATTTTTGTATTGATGGCAGCTCATGACACAACAGCCATCACACTATCAATGATGGGCTATTATATGGCCAAAGATCCGAAGTGGCAAGAGCGACTCAGAAAAGAAGCTCAGTCCTTCCAATTAAAGAGCAACCTCCAAGTAAAAGACTTGAGACAATTAGAAAATATCGGACTCTTCATGAAAGAGACTTTAAGAAGACAACCACCGCTCACCACCTCAGTCCGAAAATTAGAAAAAAACATGGAGGTCGATGGTCACCATCTTCCAAAAAACACGATTGTCAACGTCGTCTATGAACTAACACATCACGATGAGCGCAACTGGGAAAGCAGTCCGCATGACTTTGACCCAGAGCGATTCAGCAAGGCACGCAATGAACAATCAAAGTGCCCATTTGCTTATGCGCCCTTTGGTGCGGGTAAGCATCATTGCATCGGTTATGCATTTGCAGAGATGCAGATCAAGCTTGTGTTTACCATGTTACTGAAAGATTATAAACTCTCTGTTCCTGAAGGATATGAGTGTCCTATCAAAGATGTGCCGTTGAAGAATCCAACTGATGAACTTCCTATGTTGATAGAGGCTTTATGAGCCGAATGGCCAGTTTTCGTTTGATAGCTGATTGCCATCGATTGGCTTTCAAATCTGACTACATCACATTTGAGGCTGTTATGAAGCACCACTTTTATGTGCGACTTACTTACCTCAAAATCTCACTATTTAAGAATCTTGACCTTCATCTTTTTTGCTAAAGAACTTTTTTATTCCCGCTCCAAATGCTATAAATCCAACTGCCGCAATTTTCCAAAACTTTGCCAGGAAGATTCCGAGTTTAGCAAGTAGACCTACCTTCGCTAAAGCTTTGCCCGCTATTAATCCCGCTATCCCATAGGCCGCAACACGGTCCATAGAAGGATCAAAATCCATATACCGATGACCTTCTTGAAAGGTAACACTTTCTAATATAGGCTCGATGTTACTTTGAACTTGAGGAAGAACATACATACCGCCAATGGCATTAAGTTGTAAAAATCCTTTTCTACCCAACACTCTAATATTATAATTAAGGGTATGGCTTGGATCTTCACCAAAGGCTATTTCCTTTGCCCAATACAGCTTTTTATTTTCTTCATCATAAAATGGCTGAGCTGCCCATCCTACAGTGTGGACAGCTTCGTACCCTTCACTTAATCTATATTCATTGATCTCACCTTCTTCACTTTGCATCTGTTCTAAGAGATCATCATAATCAATATCCGACGCATCTTCATCCTCTATGAAGCCCTCTTCAGAATAGGTAATGTTGATGGCATACATCGAATCCTCCATCGGAGAACTTGATTCAAGCATGAGCATACCCAATGAGCGATCTTCTCCTTCACTTGGAGGGTTTCCCCAGACATCAGTCAAAATCATCTCACTTTGCTCTCCGTTAAGATATTTAAAGCCATCAGGGACCTTGATACTTGCTACACCGTTACCAATATCAACAGTGCCTCTTTCGTAACTCAGTGTTTGCTCTACGCTATCGATCCATACTCCATAGAGTTCCATCATTTGTTCTTCTGACATTTGCTCTTCTTCAACTTGAGCTTCTTGAGCGAAGAGTCCAGACATTAATAATGAGATAAATAATACTGAAAGGTTAATGCGTTTCATATTGAATATTTTTCATCAAAACAGGTAAATATTCGAAGATAACATATTATACTAATTTTTAATATCATAAACAGATTAAAGTGATTAGGATAGATCATTTAAGAAAACTTATCTAAAGCAGGATTACTTGATTTATCAGAGACCCAATCGCGCCTCTTCCTTCTTAACCTCATCCTTCGATATATGCCGCCAAGCATATCGATTAGAATAGCCATGACTGAATCCTTCTACAACATCAGCTGTGATCCGACCTAGCTCTGGGCCCATCTTCATACCATGACCTGATCCGCCCGTTGAGACAGTCAAACCTTTAATCGTTGGATGACAGTCTATCCAATAATGACCATCCAAAGTATCTGTGTATAAGCACTTCCTCATATACTTAATTGGAGCATCTATAAGCGATGGAAATGACGTCTTTACAAAAGCTCGCATGTCTTCAATCTCTTCCTGAGTGACCAGCCTTTCGCCATCTGGGTCCTCTATAGTTCCAGCGGCATGCTTGGATATCTTTAAAACACCTTCTTCTTTGTTATATGGAAAACCATAGTATCCTGTATGCGCTATATCCGCCATGAAGACTGGAAAGTTATCTTCACTAAACAACTCTGGCTTATCTGCTTGTAACCAAAAGATAGGATGACCAGTGATCCTAAAGTAAGGTTGTA
>CALIHL010000097.1 GCA_938022935.1 uncultured Saprospiraceae bacterium | reverse complement strand
TATCACTCTTGACTCTGGCACCTTGCTTACTGATGAAGTTGTCATATCAGCATCGAGAAGAGCAGAGAAACTGCAAGAAGCACCTGCCGCAGTATCAGTCATAAGCGCCAAGGATGTATCGGCATCCGGTGGATCCGTCGCACCGGTAAGAGCTTTGATTAATACACCGGGTGTAGAGCTGCAACAACAGACCGGCCAAAGGATCAACTTAGCCTTAAGGGGAAGTAGCGGGATATTCTCAACTGACGTATTTCCAATGTTGGACTATAGATCATTGATCACGCCTGGTTTAGAATTATTTGACTCGCAAAACTCGCCAATCAACAACATCGATCTCGAGAGAATTGAAGTTGTTCTGGGACCAGGGTCTGCACTGTATGGGCCTGATGTAACTTCAGGAGTTGTACACTTCATATCTAAAGATCCTTTTAGACATCCTGGTACAACAGTTGAGATGATTTATGGAGAACTCAACACTTTCAAAGCTGCCATCAGACATGCTGGCTTTACGGAAGATGCCAAGTTCGGATATAAGTTTAACGCCCGTTATGGAAGCGGAACCGACTTTGCATTAGACCCAGCAGACGAGGATGACCAAATAGTGTTAGCCAACTTCCAAGAGACTGTAAGCCGAGGATTTGTAACCCCAGGTGGCTACGTAGACCCACAGCAGGACGGTCCACTTTTGTTTTCACCAGGAAAGATCCAAACTCCTGAATATTGGGCTGCTGCAGTAAACGGCCAGTTACACTTCAGACCGGATGAGCATACTCAGATCGTCGGATCAGGTGGTTGGAACGCTGGTAGTTCTATATTTTATAATGACTTAGGAGAAGGATTCACTCACTCCAATGAAACTTGGGGTCAGGTAAGACTGAACCACAAAGGATTGTTCGCTCAGACATACTTTATAAAAAATGATGGAGGAAATGATAACAACCCAGTTTATCTAAACAGAACAGGTCTGATCGTACCATTAGAAAGAACACACTTTGAAGCGCAGGTCCAGTACAACTTTGAAACACCATCATTCTTCAATGCTGAGTGGACAACAGGTATGGACTTTAGAGACGCTAAAGCAAATACAGAAAACCACGTCTATGGACGTAATGAAGACAACGATGATTATAGAATCTTCGGTGGATACATCCAATCGAAATTGAAATTTGGCAGCAAGTTAGATTTGTTCTTGGCAGGTCGATATGATGGCTATAATTTTACTGATGAGAAGACATTTAGCCCACGAGCTGCATTGGTTTATAAGCCAAGTCCTTTTCATTCTATAAGATTGAGTTATAACAAAGCAGCTAATCCAATCCCAGCTTCAGATATCTACTTTGACCTACCAGTACAAACTACTCCAATTTTCAATGTTTGGAATATGGGAGGTATAAGGCCTCAGACATTTGACAATCCAATGATCACATGGTTAATACCTGGTGTTCCAGCGACGCCTTTTGATGCGGGTTTCCCTTTAGCTGCTGCATATGCTGCTGTCAACAATGATGTTATAGCTGGAGTTGAAGCGTTAGGATCACAAGATCCTAACTTGGCACCGCTTGTTCCTATACTCGTCAATATCCTACAAAATGGTTCAGTAGATGGATTCTCTGGTGCGATAGCAAGTACAGATCTAAATGGTGAAGAGTTGCTTCCAGTTACTAATCCAACAAAGCTGATCTCACAGCTTTCAGCATTTGAGTTAGGATATAAAGGGTTATTCTGGGAGAAGTTTGCTGCCGGATTTGATGTGTACTACTTTAGAAGAACAAGAGCAGGTGGCTTCTCACAAGTCAGTCCAATCATCACGATGCTCAACCTACCACAAGACTTAGGCAACGCAGTACAAAGTACTTATCAACCTTTGATACAAGGAGCTCTACAGCAAAATGGTTTTGATGCGCAAACAGCTGCTGCGATAGCAGGTCAAGTTGGAGAATTGCTTAATGGTGCTTATGCTCAAGGAGGTCAAGGATTTATAGACGCATTAGCGGGTGCGGGTCTACCTTTCCACGGTATTGTAGAAACGGACCAAGTACCAGATACAGGACTACCTAATCTTGCATTTGGTTATCCAACAAGAGATCCAGATGGTATCAGTGATGATTGGGGATTTGAAGTTCATACGAAATACTACTTCTCAGATAAGCTAACGACATTTGCCAATTATACTTGGTTTAATCGTCCGACAGGTGTCCCAGGAGACCTTAACTTCCCACAAAACAAAGTCAGACTAGGTATGAGTTATGGTGCAGAGTTAGGATTTAAAGGAAGCGCTGCTTACCAATGGGATCAAGCTTACACTTCTAATAATTCTACTTTCCCAGGGAAGATCGATGCAAGATCACTATTAGATGTAACGTTAGGTTATGGATGGGACAATGGTCTTTCCTTTGAAGCGTCAGCTACTAATTTATTTAACAATGAGTTCAGGTCCCTTCCTGGTTTTCCAAAGATCGGAAGACGTATCACTGGAAGAGTCCTTTATAACTTCTAATCATATCTTCGGGTAGAATAACTAATTATAAAATGAAAATATATCATCTCATTCTCGCACTGTTAATCACAAGCGTCCTTTCTTTTCAATCTTGTAAAGAAGCGAGTGTGGCGCTAACCGCAGAGAATATTACTCAAGAGCTTCAGAAAAAACTCATCACGGCTAAGGCAGGAGATAAGATCATGTTGCCAGCTGGGAAGTTTGAGTTTAAAAGAAGTATATCACTTAACGATACACCTGACATCTCTATCATCGGTTCAGGTAAAGGAAAGACAACGCTTTCTTTTAAAAACCAGATAGAAGGAGCTGAAGGTTTGTTGATCAAAAACGTAAAAGGGTTGACACTGGAAGGATTTACAGTAGTAGACTCTAAAGGAGATGCTATCAAAATCCAAGGATGCACCAATGTAATCATGAGAGATCTTGAAACGACCTGGACCACTGGCAAACTATCTACAAATGGTGCATATGGTTTATACCCAGTTAGCTGTACCAATGTCCTTATGGAAGATTGCGAAGCTTCATTTGCTATGGATGCAGGTATCTATGTCGGTCAATCAACTAATGTAGTCGTGCGTAACAACTATGTCCATGACAATGTAGCAGGACTTGAAATAGAGAACACAATCAATGGTGAAGTTTATAAAAACATAGCACGTAACAATACTGGTGGTATGATGATCTTTGACATGCCAGACCTTCCGCAAGTCAATGGAGATCGCATCAAGTTTTACGATAACTTAATGGAGAACAACAATGGAGAAAACTTCGCACCTAAAGGAATGGTAGTGAGCACGATACCTCCAGGAACTGGAATGTTTGTGATGTCTCATTCTAACATCGATATCCACGATAATATTATCAAAGGGCATAACAGTTTTGCTATAGCAGTGAATAGTTGGTTGTTTACAGGTATACCATTCAAGTCTGAGGAGTTCGATCCTTACTCTACTAATGTTCACATACATGATAATGAGATAACTACAGGTACAGGTCCTGTAGATAGCTCTACAGACTTTGGAAAGTTAATGACAGCAGTACTCGGCGGCAAGACTTATGACATCATTGTTGATGGCTTATTCAAACCCGGCTCTGAACAAGCGAATGGCAAGCCTACATCTTATTGTATAACAGATAACGGTGATGTAACATTTGTTAACCTCAATGCTGGAAAGAGTATGGACCCAGCAGAGATGATGAAGAACTTAGAATATGATATCTCAATCTTCGATTGTAGCTTACCCATATTCGATACTAAAGAGCATGATGCATGGATAGCTAGTAATTAAAATTAGAAAAGAACAGGCAGGTATAGATATATGAATAAGCTAGTTCTTATTGCGGGGTTGTGTTTGATTGTTTTGTTATCACAATGTTCTATTGGTAACAAAGGGATCGTCATTCCATCAGAACCATATGAACAACTGTCAGAATATAACTTTTTCGAAGGCCAACTCTCAGACCTTTCTCCTGCAGATCGAGTGCTTCCTTATGAGCTCATCACTCCTTTGTTTTCTGACTATGCACATAAATCGAGATTTGTATGGATGCCAGAAGGCACCAGTGCATCTTACGATACGGAGCACGTGCTGAACTTCCCAGAAGGCGCTGTCCTCATCAAGAACTTCTATTATAATCATGATGAACGAGATCTTACAAAAGGAAGACGTATCATGGAGACAAGACTCCTGATCAATCGCGGTGATGAGTGGGATGCTTATGGATACATCTGGAATGATGAACAAACAGAAGCTTCCTATGAACTCGTCGGTGATATAAAAGATGTCACTTGGATCAATAAGGCAGGTGAACAACAAGAAGTGCCATATATCATCCCTAATAAGAATCAATGCAAGAGCTGCCATGCTTATAAAAACAAACAGATGCCCATCGGCCCAAAAGCAAGAAACTTGAATAAAGATTTTGCATTTGCGGATGGTACTCTTAACCAATTAGAAAAGTGGGAACAGGTGGGTTACTTAAAAGGGCTAGAAAGTTCTTTAGATGCCCCAAGTGTTGCAGACTGGACCAAAAGTGATCTACATAACATCCATGACCGCTCCATGGCCTACCTTGATGTAAATTGTGGCCATTGTCATAATCCTGATGGAGCAGCCAATACTTCAGGTCTAACACTCCTGGCTCATTCAGATACTGATCTTAAGCTTGGCATTTATAAACCTACGGTATCTGCTGGCGCAGGCACAGGCGGATTTACGTATTCTATTATACCAGGCAATCCTGAAGAATCTATCATGATCTATCGTATGAACTCTGATAATCCTGGTGCTATGATGCCAGAAGTAGGTCGCAGACTCGTCCACGATGAAGGTGTAGCACTCATCTCTGATTGGATTGCAGCTATGGATCCTGATGAATTTGAGACACCTATTGATGATAGTGCTAATTAAGTTATCCAACCAGCTCTTTAATCGAATACTCCTTGTTCGAAATTTTATTTAAAGAGTTGAATTTCTTTATGCCGTTTTTTGTTTCGATAAACAACCATGCCTGTGCATCTATCCCAAATGTCAGTTCTAATTTTTTTGCAATATCGTTGTTGATCTTTCTCCTTCCTTTTAACAAGGCATGTAAGTTAGGTTCTGACAAACCTATGTACTTGGCAAATTTGTTCTTTTTGATCTTATAAATTTTAAGAATATCATTTAGAAACTCTCCAGCTTCAATCATTTTATGATCAATTGTCTGATTGAGATAGTTGTTTAAGCTAAACTTCAGACCAACCATTTTATTTTCAATCACATCCTCTTCACTTTGAGATTCAGAATGAGCAGAAATTATTCTTTTCATGATCTCTGTTTCAGACATGTCTGTTTCATTAGATTGTATTCCGATAAGTTCAATATTGTTTCCCATAATTTATATTTTAAGATTTAGATATTTTTTGATTAGCTTTTTACCCCCTCTCGGCGGGATAATCATTTTTTCTCTAAATACTAATTCTGCGAAATATTCTTTTTCGTAATGAGGTATCAACTCCCCCTTACTTGTAAAAGCGAGATATCCTTTATAGTTACCAGTATTAAGCTGAAATGCCAAAAGACATCCATACGCAATAAGACAACCAGCAACAAAATCAATTTTACCTTTAGATCCGTAGTTCTCTGGTGAAAGCTCTAGATTAGACATCTCGTAGTAGCCTTCATCAAGTTTACTCATTTTCAACAAGCCTTGAATCTCTTCCTCATAGGTCAATTTAATTATCAATGACTTTTTTACAACCAATGATCCCCAATCAAACTTCCAATTGGAAGAAGAGTTTGGCAACTCACTTTTTACAGCTTCAGAAATTCTTCCTCTTATGTCTTTCGACCTGCCAGTATCATAAATTGTGACTATCACCTTTCAAAGGTGTCATATTTTGATAGGTTTTGCAAATTATTCTGGAGATTAATCAAATATATAACCTCATAAGAATAGATACATATATCTTCATAAGGAGTTATACTAAGCCATATTCATGAAGAAAGCAACATACGTCATCATCGCATTGATCATTATATCTACGATCTCAGTATTTGCCATAGGCCCACAAAAGGTCATGATCTGGTTTGTCAAGCCCAGTCAAAGCTTTGGCGAAGACACGAGAGTAGCGGCTCCAGATTATAATCAGATGGCTATGTGGGCAGCGCATCCTGATATAGAAGATCCATCTGATCTAATACCAGAAGGAGTACAGCTAGATCCAACGCTCAAGGATGTCAATGTCTTCTTCATACACCCTACGGGATATCTCAGAGGTGCTCACTGGAACTCACCTATGGATAAAAACTCAGCGACTGAAGAAAACACGAAGCACATGTTGGCTAATCAAGCCAGCGCATTCAATGATTGTACAGTTTATGCACCGCGATATCGTGAAGCATCTATCTTTTCATTCTTAGATACAGATGGCTCAGATGGAGAAGCAGCATTGGATCTTGCTTATCAAGATGTGGTATCAGCTTTTGAGTACTTCATAGACAATTATAATGATGACAAGCCATTTATACTGGCCAGCCATAGTCAAGGGACCTTTCACGCAATAAGACTACTCAAAGAAAAGATAGACCCCACTCCACTTGCAGATCAGATGATTGTCGCCTACATCATCGGTATGTCAACCATAACAGAAGAGGCTGTAGCAGAACTAAAAAACATCGCTGTCTGTGATGAACCTGACAAAACCAATTGTCTCATCCATTGGTCAACCTTTTCGGAGCTATACCCTGATCAAG
>CALIHL010000096.1 GCA_938022935.1 uncultured Saprospiraceae bacterium | reverse complement strand
CTGGCTGATCGAAGTCGAAGCCAAAATAAAACTAAGGCACAGCCGAGGCCCAATAACATCATTCAAAGTATTCAATCCTTCTTACGAATCTTCTTCTACCATTGGGCGTATGCACGATTCTCTTCGTCCAATTGCCATGATCATCATAATTAGAATATTCGATGATTGGTTTACCTTCTTTTAAGGGAACGCGATCATCATGATCATTATAACTATAGACATCTGTTTGAACGAGATGACCACCTCTTTCAACGCTTCTCTTTTCTAATCTATCTTGAGCATCATAAAAGTAACTGACATCATATGCCACAGCCGTTGTATCTGTAAACCGGTGTTCTTCAGATTGCAAAAGCTGATCTTCATTGTACGCGTAGATAACCAACTTCCCATATCCTAATGCCAGAAAAGAATCAGTCACTTTATTAAAGATGGGTTTACTCTTAAAAATCTGATGTTCCACTACCCTGCCTGAAGTATCATATTCAAATGCTTCTGAAAGAATATCCTTATGATAAATGAGACATTCGTGGATCTTGCCATTGTCATGGTAGGTGAGAGATTCTAATTCTTGATTTCCCTTCTTAAAAGTCTTTACAAGTCTATTACCAACAAACTCCTTGTTGAAATCATTAGCGAAAACAACAGTCGTATCTTTTATCAGATCGAGTTGATAGCGCTCTGTCGTCAAGTCATCTCCGGCGGTCGTTTTCTTACCCGTCGGTATGTATCGATTGTTGTAAAGGAAGGTCTTGGAGTAAGTCATCCTCAATGGAGCATAGAACTTCATATGATACTGAGGACGGTCTTCTTTAAAATCATAGTACATCTCCTTGAAGGCAGGAACATCATGCTCTAAAAACATCCAAGCTTCTATAATTTTCTTTTGCTCATCGAAGATATAGGAGTAGCTATCTGTACGAGACTGTCCGTCATACGGAATCAAAACATCCCGATGCCCATATCCGTATTGTATAAGTTGTTTGACTGGACCTTTTAAGTTGCGCAGCTCTTGAGGGATCATCCAATGGATAGCAGATCGATGCCCCATCTGCGGATAGTTGGCCGCAACAAAGTCCTCAAATCGCTCAATATGCTGAGACATCATAGGATGACTGACAGCTAAAAAGACAAGACTCCAAGCCAAAACGATCACATATCTAACACACAACTTCATCAGCCGCTAAACTAAGGAATGGGGGGATAACTAATAAACATATTATCAAAGGTTTAACAGTCATTTGTATTTGTGCAACGCTTTATAATTTTTGAGAAGTGACAATCGTTAATTTGCCTATGCTAAGACTGTTTATTGCTCTTTTTATTTGTCTTACTAATCGCTGTATCAGCCCTAACCACGATAGTTCAGTAAAACAATTTTTTACTATCGAGCACACTTTTAAAGGCCAACATAAATACATAACTCTTAGGTTTCCTTTTGATGCCATCGAAAGGCGAGCTATAAATATGAGGTGCACTGGTATTGAGCCTATATGTCACGAGTTTAAGAGTAAAGAACTGGAGATACGGCTCTGTCATAAATTCGTAGAAGAAGATGAAAAATACATAAGTCCTTCTTTATCCATTTCAGAATTGAGGCGTTCTGAGGTAGATCTTTTGGCCACCGCGAAAGAGAGTGTTCAGAAGTACTATAAAGAAGTATCCATCTTTAATGATTTACCCGCTGAAATAATTAAGAAAGGTCCTAATGAACTTTCATCACATGGCTTCTTTCAAAAAGCAGGACCATACCAAGCTGTCTATTGGTATCATCGCGAGCTTACTTCAAAGGAATACTTGAGTATAGCATTTGAGTGTGTTGGAGAGTCTATAGATCAATCGGACATTCAGAATCAAATCAAATTCATTATTGCCAACATTAAAGGAAGGCCATATGAAGATTCCTATGAGGTCATAACCAATTAACAATCAACCTCTTACAGATCATATTCAAAAAAAACAAATATATTTTCACGCTGATATCAATAAAATCCACCCTCATCTTGCCCACTACCTCATTAAATTATACCTTTGCGCACCATTTTGATAAAGCAAGATTATGCCTAAAGTTAAAACACATTCCAGCGCAAAGAAGAGATTTAAGCTCACTGGTTCTGGAAAGATTAAGAGATTTCAAGCGAAAACATCTCACATGATGCGTAACAAGACAAAGAAAGCGAAGTTGAATCTTCGAGGCTCTACAATGGTGGCCAAGGCTGATTCAAAGAGGATTAAGGCTTTATTAGGTATAAATTAAAAAGTAACACATGCCACGTTCAGTAAATTCCGTAGCGTCACGGAAACGAAGAAAAAAGATACTTAAAGCTGCCAGAGGATATTTTGGAGCAAGAAGTAATGTTTATACAGTTGCTAAAAATGCTGTCGAGAAAGGTCTTACTTATGCTTACAGAGATCGTAAGAGAAAGAAGACTGAGTTCCGTAAGCTTTGGATCGCGAGAATCAATGCTGGTGCAAGAGCCAACGGCACAACGTACGGACAGTTGATCCACGGTCTGTCTAACAAAGACATCAAATTGAATAGAAAGGTGTTAGCAGATCTTGCTATGAACCACCCAGACTCTTTCAGCGAGATAGTGAAAGCAGCAGTCTAAAAAGACTTATACAAAACGAACTATATTAAGACCCTTCGATGATTCATCGAGGGGTTTTCTTTTTACACCATGCCATGAGATTATTTAGATGACCATGGTAAAAGCTCATTGTTTGCCATGGTTTATGAAGTCAAAAACCCATACCAAACAAGAATGCGAATGGATCAAAACCGGTGGTTGCACCATCGGCTATATAAAGATCGCTCTTCTAAGCTGTAAAGCCTGATTAGGATTAATATTCAGTTAGATTTAGTCAATGACTACCCCCTCATCGCAACTACGGGATCCAACCTACTGGCATTGTATGCAGGTATCACTCCTGATAAGATGCCTACTGTTATAGAGACTGTTGCTCCAATGATGATATTGAGCGGCGATAACCACATCTGAAATGGCGTCGCTGCCGATATACCGGCGACAATCAGATAAACCAAAAAGATACCGATTGCTCCTCCTACGAGACATAAGAAGATAGACTCCAACAAGAACTCCATCAAGATGAAGAACTTACGTGCGCCCAGAGCTTTCTTAACGCCTATGAGGCTCGTTCTTTCTTTCACTGAGACAAACATGATATTGGCCACACTAATCATTCCAACGATCAAAGAAAAGATACCGATCACGATCCCAGCTATATTAAGTACACTGATCACCGGAGCGATAGCGTCGCCCAACATAGTAATCTCATTGAGATCAAAGTTCTTTTCTTCAAATGGTCTAATCCTTCGCGCACCTCTTATGATGCCTGTTAACTCATCTTTAAGTTCATCTAATGTATGACCATCCTCTACTTGTGCCATTAGGAGTTGCCCTCCGTTCCTATTTCCGTAAGGGCGACCGACTTGATAAAACTTACTCATCGTCTTGAGCCCTACCCAAGCGACCTCATCAAACTGTATGAAGTTGAAGAAGTTCTCCCCCTCTTCTTTGATGACGCCTATGACCTTAAACTTACGCCCCAGCATCTTGATCTCCTTACCAACTGCCTCTAACTCACCAAAGAGCTCTGTCTTTATCGTATGGCCTATGATGACCAGGTCTGTGGCATTCTGATATTCGTACTGAGTAAGAAACCGACCTTCTGATAGCTCAATCTCTTGTATATCTGCGTAATCAGGCGTCGTGCCCATCATAAATCCACCTTGGATACTATTGTTCTTGTACTTGAGTGTCGATCCACCTGCGAAATAACAATAAGCAGCTCGCTTCGTCAACTTAGACCTCTTCTTGATCGCCTCAAAATCTTTGAGATCTGGATCTGGTCGCTTGAGGTACTTCCAAAAGTTTTCTCCTGGATCTTCTGTCCAAGGTTGCTTCTCAACGTATACAACATCTGATCCAAGCTCTGAGAATCCATTGAGTATGTTCTGCTCTAACGAGTCGACCGCTGATAGCACAGAGATGATACAAAAGATACCAATTGAGATGCCCAATAAGGACAAAAACGTCCGCAGCTTGTTGCTCCATAACTGAGATGCAGCCATGCGCAGGCTCTCGCGGATTATCTTAAGTATGATCATAGATGTAAAATTACTCTTCAAAGGACAGAATAAAGTGTCGAATTCAAAATCTATTTAGATTAATGAAACCTTTCTATCCACAAATGCCTTATTAATCAGTCCAGATGTCCATAATACCGGTTTATACCCCAGCTATGTGTGATTAATACGCCTGTCTTACACGAATAAGGGAATGATAAGCGAGGTGGGACGAGAATTATTTTAAATTTGCGCAAATTTTCAAGAAAGCACCTGAATGAAAGCTAAGTTATCACAGTTTAATTATGAGCTCCCAGAAGAGCTAATCGCAGAATATCCATCAGAAAACAGAGATGAGTCTCGTCTTATGGTTGTTCATAGAGATAGCGGTAAGATCGAGCATAAGATCTTCAAAGACGTTATCGACTACTTTGACGATGGTGACACCTTTATCTTCAATAATACCAGAGTATTTCCCGCAAGGATGTTTGGTATCAAAGAGAAGACAGAAGCTAATATCGAGGTGTTCTTGTTGAGAGAGCTTAACCCAGAGAGCTTCCTATGGGATGTACTCGTCGATCCGGCCAGAAAGATCCGTGTAGGCAACAAGTTGTTCTTTAAGGATAAAGAAGGAGAAAACAAGTTAGTCGCTGAGGTTGTAGACAACACAACAAGCAGAGGACGTACGATCAGATTCTACTTTGATGGTACCACAGATGAGTTTAGAGCGATCCTACAACAGTTAGGACATACGCCGTTACCGAAATACATCAAAAGAGAAGCTGAGGATCTTGATCTTGAGAGATTTCAGACGATATACGCTAAGGAGATAGGCGCTGTTGCAGCTCCTACAGCTGGTCTTCACTTCAGCAGAGAGTTGATGAAGCGATTGGAGATAAAAGGCATCAGCTTTGCGGAGCTTACGCTACACATCGGTCTTGGTACATTTAGAAGTATCGATGTAGAAGATCTATCTAAGCATAAGATGGATGCTGAGTACTTTAAGGTAACTCAAGAGGCGGCAGACATAGTCAATAGAACAGATAAGAAAAGAGGACGCAAGGTTTGTGCGGTAGGCACTACAAGCATGAGATCTATAGAGTCAGCGGTCAACGCTACAGGTCAATTAAAGCCAGCTGAAGGATGGACAAACAAGTTCATATTCCCTAAGTATGACTTTAATATCGCTAACTGTATGATCACCAACATGCACTTACCGAAGTCAAGCCTGTTGATCATGATAGCGGCATTCGCCGGTACAGAATTGACATTGGATGCATACAACGAAGCAGTAAAGGAAAAGTATAGGTTCTTCAGCTACGGCGATGCCATGTTGATACTATAAATGTGATCTTCATATTAAATATTTCTTAATATTTGGAAAGCTGGTCAAAAATTATACTTTTGCCGAAATTATAAGAGCGGCTTGGGAACAAACTGTTCTTAATATTCGTAGTAAGAATTGTTCATAGTTTTTTTTTAAATTTTTTAGTACATGTATTGGACATTAGAATTAGCACATCATTTAGAGGATGCACCTTGGCCAGCTTCGAGAGATGAGCTTATAGACTACGCAATTAGATCAGGCTCTCCACTTGAGGTGGTAGAGAATCTTCAGCAAATAGAGGATGAAGGAGAGTTATATGAGAATATCGTTGAGATTTGGCCCGACTTCCCACGTAAAGACGATTTCTTGTTTAACGAAGATGAATATTGATTGTACAATATACCGCAAGGTGTTGGACTAGGCATGAGCCTATTAAAACACGAATTAGAAAAAATACGACAACAAAAACTGGTCATCGCCCTTGATGGACATTCTTCAAGTGGCAAGTCTACCCTCGCTCACAACTTAGCACAGTTACTTCAGCTTAACCACATAGACACCGGTGCTATGTATCGTGCCGTTACCTTGTACTTACTTGATCATCATATAGATACTACATCTAAAGAAAAGGTCTCCGAAGTGCTTGATGATATCGACATCACCTTTCACCGTGAAAAAGAAAAGTGCTACACTTATCTCAATGGTAGAAAAGTAGAAGAAGAGATAAGAACCATGCGCGTATCTGATCACGTCAGTGCGGTATCAACTATCTCTGCAGTTCGCAGACACCTTGTGAAGTTACAACGCAAGATGGCGGCAAGTGAGAGCGTGATCATGGATGGTAGAGATATTGGTTCTGTAGTGTTGCCAGAAGCCGATGTTAAGATATTTGTAAGCGCTTCTTTAGAAATCAGAACTGAGCGTAGATATAAAGAACTATTAGACAAAGGTGTCAAGATTACAAAAGAAGAAGTTGCTGACAATCTCGCCAAGCGAGACCACATCGATAGTAACAGAGCGGATAGTCCTTTGGTGCAAGCAGATGATGCTATTCTTTTAGATACTGGGGCGTTGGACCAAGGTCAGATGCTTGCAGAAGCAATTAAGATTATACACGGCAAAACTTCATCGTGAGATGTTTGAGATATTCTTCACAGTCTTCGCTGCTTTATTTTCAGTAGTTAATCCGCTTGGTGCTGTGCCTGTTTACTTGGCTATGTCACCAACCTTCTCGCATGAAGAACGAAAAGAAACCGCACTGCATGCGAGTGTATATTTTATAATTATCCTCTTCGTATTTTTTATAGCAGGAAGTATCATACTCAGCTTTTTTGGTATATCATTAACTGCACTTAGGATAGCTGGCGGAATTATAATCTTTGGTTCAGGTGCTCAGCTACTTGGAGGCCATATGGCTAAGAGTAGAGCCATCAACAATAAGGTAAAAGAAGAAGCACTTGAAAAAGAAGATATCAGCTTTACACCTTTAGCCATGCCTTTGCTTTCTGGTCCAGGATCCATCTCACTGATGATTGGCTACTTTTCTAATTATAACGCATGGACAGATCGTGGGATAGTTATATTAGCGTTGCTTACAGTTGGGCTCGTTGTATATATCGTCTTGAGGACCTCTCCTCTGATATTTAAGTTTTTAGGAGTTGCAGGTATCAAAGCAATATCTCGGATCATGGGATTTATTGTTATGTCGATCGGTATAGAGATGATCTTGTCAAGTATCAAGGAAGTATTAGGGTAGGTCCAATTATTCAATTAGAAAGCGTCCTTACTTTTACATCTAATCTATAACAGTGATATCACCCTTCCTACTCCTTATCCGAGTATCATAAATAGTCAGCATCTGATATGAGAAAATATAGACTCCGTTAGCTACTGGCGAGCTGTTGTATCGCCCGTCCCAGATAAATACATCTTCGCCTCCTCTGACCACAGGCAAGTACATCACTCGCTGCCCCCAACGATCAAAAATGGAAAAGTCTGTTAGCTCGATCACATCAGGCGGCAGCCCAAGTCTTATCTCATTGTTACCTCGGTCATTGGACTTGCTTAGTACATTGGGCACATATGCTTTGATCTTACTGACATCTACAAAGACCGCAATCGAGATACTATCTACCGCTTCACAGCCCGAGTCATTGGTAACGGTTATATAAACAGTCTGATCTATCAATGGTGTAAAGCAAAGGCTATCCACATCAGAAAAAGAAAGACCTTGAGAAGTACTCCAAGCAACCGTTGTTGGAGGGTCTCCATCGTACTCTGGAGTTATCGTCACCTTCTCCCCTCTTTCTACACGAAGATTTCCACCCAGCTCTACATCTATGAATCCTCCAGGCAGAACTGTAACCGTGGTATCGATCATACATCCAAAGTCATCTTCCACCATCAAAGTGTAAGAGCCAGGATCTACATTGTTTTCATTATTCAAGTTTATAAGATCTCCCTCAAGGGAAATAATCGCACTAGCATCACCCCCAACGATATTAGTGACATTGATAAACCCATCCATGGCATCAGCGCATGACTCATCCATCACTTCAAATTCTAATTGTTGAAGAGGTGCAGGATTGATGGTAACTTCTATTGTATCAGACGATTCACAACCACTTATCGTATCGATCACTTGAAGGATATACTCACTAGAAGTGATTGCTGGGATTGTAGTTTCATCCATAGTTATAAACACATCTTCTCTAAACCATATCGGTCTATGAGTATTAGATACGAGTGTTGATGATAGTAGATCTATGGCTTCTCCAGAACAAACTAAAGTATCCGAATTGATTATATCAGCTTGTGGTATATCATTGGCTAATGTTATATCAAAGTTGATGACCTCTTCGCAACCGTTGAGCCCTGTAACTGTAAGCGTTTCTAATTTGTCATCTGTTATCACCTCGGTTAGACTCGTACTAAATCTACCATCACTAAAAGCCCACAATACAGAACTCACTGGATCTATGTAATCCGGGTTAATGACAATGTTATCTACGATACAACTCAACTCATAGTTGGTCTCGATGTCTACGTCTGGTTCATCGAGATTAGAAAACACCTCTATATTTCCTTCAACAGTACAACCATTAGCTCCTGTCACAACAAACTGTTGTAACCCACTCCTATTGGCTAATATCTTTGGTTCTTCTACCTCTCTGCCATCACTCGTAGTCCATGACACAAGATTAGAAACATCGGTCGAGATGGATACATTGACACTTGTACGATTGCATGTGATGGTGTCGGGTACAATAGTGGAAAACTCTGGTTCTGTAAAGTCAGACATCACATCAATAATCCCAAGCCCAACACATCCTGTTTCATTATCCATGGCGCCTAAGCCGTAAGCTCCTGGTTCTTTGACCATCACTGAGGGAGAAGTTTCATCGGCAACACCTTCTCCAGCCCAGATAAATGTATGATTACTCAACTCAACATCTGTAGTTATCTCAACCTCATCTGTTTGGCAATCTAAAATGCCTGACGCAAGATTGAAGACAGGTGCAATCGTGTCATATAGGATATCAATTACTTGTCCCGCGAAGCACCCATTGTTACCGATCACGATCACCTCTACACTCCGTTCTCTCGTTAATTCATTAATCTCTGGACCTCTTATGGTATCACCACCTAAGATCCAAAAGACGCTATCGATCAAGGTCATGTCATCTATAGATATATCCAAGAAGTCATTATCGCATGTTGTCGTATAGCTTGTTGGAAGATCTATAGGTGGTTTATCAAAAGATTGAGTCACACTTACTGATTCTGAAAACGGGCAACCGTTACTACCAAATGCTTCAAACATGTACATACCAGTATCTCTTACAACAATCGACTGATCCCTAAGTGTATCTCCCATTGGGTTAATCCAATAAAAAGAGCTTATCGATGATCCAGAAAAGGTTGAAGTCAGGTCTACCTCAGGTCGAGCACATGAGATCATTCTTGATCCTCCAAGCGTGACAGTTGGTACATTACCATCTTGTATCACTTCAAAGATCGCTTGACTTGGGCATTGGTTTTCAGTATTTACGACAGTGATATCAATCTCGCCCACACCATCTACAGTCACGGAAGTATCAGTCCGCGAGACAATATGGTCACCATCAAAGGTCACAGTCATTATATCGGATATGCCTTCAAGCACTATAGTCGCTTGTGAGGAAACACAAGTGATCGTATCTGGTACCACTGTAAAAGCGGGTTTAAGAGTATCGACACTGACCTCAAGTCGGCGTTCTGCAAGACAACCATTAGCTCCTATCACTAAGAGTCGATAAAGGTTAGCTTCGGTAATCGTGATATCCGTCATACCTCGGATCGTATCATTTACACCTATAACCCAATAGTCGTCCAGCGCATCCGAAGCTATATCAGGTCTAATCTCCAGCACGGAGGTCTCACATGTTAAGCGAAACTCACCTGTCGGGACATCATCAATCTGAGGTAGATCAGCATTGGATATAACATCAAAAGGTATCGTTGTTGTACAACGATTATCTCCAATCAACAATAGTTCGTAGGCTCCAGGAGTCGATATCGGCGCTTCGATACCTCTAGATATGGTATCATCTTGTTCGTTTATCCATATGGACTGATCGATGTTAGACGATGAAGTAAATGTTGCTAAGACTCCTAAGTTAAAACAAGTGATCTCATCGACATTCACTTGAGCGGTTGGCTCTGCAAAGTCTGACGTAAGACTAAGCATCTCTGTGCGTATGCACCCATTGCCACCATAAGCTTCAATGCTGTACGTAGCCTCATCGGCCACCTCGATGAAAGGATCTCCTCTACTCAAGAACACGCCATCTCTAAACCACAAGACACTGTCCACCGGGACACTCGGGATATACCTAATCTGTGATGTAGTATCTCGACAGTTAAAACTTCTTGGGTTAGCTTCTAGCACAACACTAAAGTCTTGTCCAGAAGCTTGAACCGCTAAGTCAAGTGTCAGACTACATACGTTATCGCGTACGATTAACTGCCATGTTGATGTTGCAGAAAACGTAAGTGCAGAGTCATTGCTTACTGATGCACTGCCAGCTTCTCTCCATTCGTAGACGACTGGGCCTACTCCACCTGTTACATCTGGTCCAAATGTAACCATCCCTGTTGCGCAGTCAGTGAAGATCGAAGGACTACTAAAAGATGCCTGCAGGTCTGTACTTACGACATTCAATGTCTTTATAGTATCGCATATACCTATGGTGTCTAAAAAGGTACCAGAGGTTGTTATAACCTGACCACCAAACTCAACTGAGTCACCTACGCAAAGATTCTGTGTGGGGAGTGTCTCTAAGAATGGCTCCGTAATACTGACATATATCGGCGGACTAATATCCATACATAGCTGACCACCTATAAAAGCGACACTATCTAGCAGCTCGTCTTTGGTCAATGTCGCCAAGCCAGTAAGTGCAGTATCCGCTTGAGAACTGATCATATTCAGCGAGTAAGCACTATAAACTCCTTCTGGCAAAGCAGTAAAGTCCGTTGCACTTCCCTGTTGTACAGCATTTCCATTTTCATCAAATATGAAGAATGAGTCATCATATAGAGTTGGGTCTGCGGGGCCGACTTGATATAATGTATTGAGATCTAATACTTCGTTACTACAGATGAACTGTGTGTCTTGAACTGCGAATTGGCCAGATGTGGCCTCACAGGAATTGCAGACAACTCCGTCTTCTCGACAAAACTCAATCTCAAAGCCTGTCAACTTTCCTTGTCCATTAAGAAAATGATCTATGATGGTTAGTTCCCAGATTCCTGTAACAGGCCCGTTTTCAAATTCCGATCCGAAGTCTCCAGTAAAAGGCCAATAAACACCATCCCAAAAACTCCTTGAAGACCAGATATTGAACAGGTCATTTGTCCATCGATCCGAAAGTAATGGATCTGGATTGAGAGTAATATTAGCGCCTCCACCTAAGTTTGAAACAAAAAATAAATCATGTTCGATAGGAAAAGGAGAAAACTGAGTTCTGTTTTGAAGTGCAGGACCAATCAATGTAACTTCATTTCCTATTGGAGATGTTAAAACCATTGTTAAATCACTCAATTGCTGATGCTCAAACAACAGTCGAACGGCACAAACGCTTTGAAAGTCAGCCAATTCAACTTCATCAGCCTCCGACACATAAAACCGCAAGCTTATGGTATCAAAGTCATTAATAACGATCTCTTCATTGTTGAGTAGGGTCAACGAGCATTGTTGCCCCTGAAGGGATTGTATGGCAAGGATAACCATACCTACGGTGATGCATATCACTCGTTGAAGCTCAGATCGGATGCTCGCTGGGATGAACAGTTGTTTTAATCTTTAGGTAAAGATAAAACGAAGTCGTAGACTCTTTATTAATTATTACTTAAAGTAATTGATTATCAGAGCAAAATGAGAACCCTTAGTGTTATACACCTATATAAATGACAATAAACTATCTTCACATCAGAAAAATGTAATATATGTTTCGTAGTAGAGTAATAAAAGCAGCCATAATAGCCCTAATCGCTATACTTTTTGCTCAAGACATGGATGCTCAACGAAGAACCAGAACGACGAGCAGAGACAGGAGTAATACTCGAGAGCGAACAAGAGATAGTCGCGAACCTACAGCTGATGACTTAAAGACATGGTACTCTATCTCACTCGGAACACTGGGTTTTGGCAACAGCTTCAGCATATCAGGTAAGTTCAGCTATGGAGCAAAATTCAAAAACAGGTTCTCAGTTGGTGCTTTTGGTAAAACCTTCTATGATCTGATCAATGTGATCAACGGTCCAGACTTTGGATTGATATCCTATGGAGGAGGTGCTTTTGGACGTGTCAATATCACAGATGATATCTTTATCCATGGAGAGTATGGCTATACAGACTTTGAGACCTTTGATAGGAACACGCTGCGACAGTTCAGAGAAAGCATACTCTACCCTTCCGTAGGTGGCGGATATAAGTCAGGATATGGTGACTGGACCTATGGTTTCCACGTGCTATTGCCACTTAGTGATAGAGCCAGAGACTTTGTTAATCTCGAGTACTGGATAGAATTTAATCACAATTTTTAATAAGTAAGGGCTCTTATAAGAACCTCTTCTGCCAGCTTTGACTGATCGGTATGATCCAATCAGAAATGAGTTCTTTTTTGGTCTTTATAAGGTTGTTGAACACAAGACTATCTTGAGATATATCTCCTTGTTCTAGCGCTTGCGCTACATCATTCATATGGATGCCTTTGACTTGATCATTCAGCTTGAAGCAAAATGTTACTCGATCCATCATATTAATAGAGAGCTGCTTGGCTATCGCTTGCATATGATGAGTCATACTATCGATGCTACAACCACTGGCAGCATTGGATACCGTCTCATCTAAAGCAACGATCACAAATCGATCATATGCCACCACTCCTTTGGCCTTAAGCGAACGGTTATGACTCGTCCACTTAGGCATGAAGTCGTCTATCCATCGCTGGACATTGGTCTGTTCTGATTCTGTTAAGGCTCGGTCCGCTTGAAAGATCCATAACCTTGAGTCATCACCAAGTTCTGAGAATGCAGTCGTTATAGCCCTGAGTTGATTAGAGGCCATTGGCTTGTACGATTAATTCACTGATATCGAGGACCATCACCTCATCTTGCTTTTCATGGGCCTTGAGTCCGTCGGTCAACATAGTGATGCAGAAAGGACAATTAGCCGCGACTACATTGGCTCCAGTCTCCAAAGCTTGATCAACACGCTCCATGTTGATCCGCTTATCTCCAGGTTCGTTCTCTTTAAACATCTGAGCACCTCCTGCTCCACAACATAACCCGCGAGAGCGAGACTGATCCATCTCCACTATGTTGGCATCGAGCTCATTGAGGATAGATCTTGGTGCTTCATACTCGGAGTTGATCCGACCGAGATAGCAACTATCATGATAAGTTACCTTCTTTCCTTTGAATGCATCTCCTTCTACCTTCAACTTACCTTCTGATATCAGCTGACTGATCAACTGTGTGTGGTGCAGTACTTCATAGTTACCACCTAACTTTGGGTATTCATTCTTTAAAGTATTGAAGCAATGTGGACACGCGGTCACTATTTTTTGAACTTCATATCCATTGAGCACTTCTATATTCTGAAGCGCTGACATTTGGAACAAAAATTCATTACCTGCACGCCTGGCTGGATCACCTGTGCAGCTCTCTTCATTGCCCAATATGGCGTATGAGATGGCCGCGGACTCTAGTATTTTGGCGAATGCCATAGATACCTTCTTAGCCCTTGCATCAAAACTCCCAGCACATCCTACCCAGAATAATATCTCTGGCTTCTGCCCTTCTGCTGCAAACTCTGCTATCGTTTTTACTCCCATAATTTATTTTCAGTTATAAGCTTTCAATCAATTAACTAATTAACCCATTGTCACATTATCCAATTAGCACAATGACTAATTATCTTCCTTCGTCCAAGCCGCTCGCTCTTCTGGCATTTGCCATACGGCGCCTCCATTCTCAACACTGTTAAACATTGGTAACCAATCTGATGGTCCACTTGAGTTCGTCAATATATCATATCTCCTCATCTCTAAGATCGGCTCCAATGGACTGATCATCACAGGACATGCTTCTACACAAGCGTTACATGTTGTACAAGCATATAACTCCTCATTAGATATATAGTCGAACAATGACTTGCCATCATCATAGTTATCCTTTGATAGCGTAACGCCCTCTCCTTTCTTATCAGCACTGATGAACTCATCACTACCCGATTTTAGGTTTTTACCCACTTCCTCAGCCCGATCACGTATATCCATCATGATCTTACGCGGACTCAGCTTCTTCCCAGTCATATTAGCCGGACAAACTGATGTACAGCGGCCACACTCTGTGCAAGTATAAGCCTCAAGGATGTTCTTCCAACTCAAGTCAAATATGTCTTTGCTACCAAATTCAGGAATATCCTCTGACATCTCACCCGTATCTTCGACTAAGCCCATCATGGACTTCACTTCATTCATGATCTCAGGCATATTCTCAATCTCTCCTCTTGATCTCTTGCGAGAAAAGAAGACATTGGGAAATGCTAAGAAGATATGCAAATGCTTACTAAAAGGTAGATAAGTGATAAAGCCAAATACAACGAGTATATGCAACCACCATCCAAACCGCTCTATGACATGAAGTGTACTTGCGTCAAATCCTCCAAACAGTGCTGGCCCTAACCAACTGCTGATCGCCAAGTTGCCTGTATCCGGATAATGAGCTGGATCGAGTTGTTGCAACAATGTATCTGCGCCATTCATAGAAAATATACCAACCAATAAGAGTAACTCGCCTACCAAGATCAAGTTACCATCCAACTTCGGCCATCCGACCATCTCTGGCTTCCAGAATCTTGGCACCTTAAGAATATTACGTCTCCATAAGAAGACTATCGTTGCCACAAATGCTAATACTGAAAGAATCTCTATGAAGCTTATGATGAAGGTATACAACCCACCAAGTGGTTCTGCGAAAAACCGATGGACACCACCAAAACCGTCTATAAATATCTCGATCAACTCCACTTGTGTCATCAAGAATGCAGCATATATGAAGAAGTGCAAGATCGCTGGTATAAATCGCTTAAACATCTTCTTCTGACCAAAGGCCACTAGAAGAACATTCTGCCATCGCCAACCTGCATCGCCACTGATCTCTTCGTCCTTACCCAGCTTGATGTTTTGATAGATCGCTCCGAACTGTTTAAAAGCAATAAAAAAAACAACTGCGGTCAATACTAAAAAGATGATCTGTGACAATCCCATATGCTAAAAGTATATTTGCGATATAATGTAGTGAACTCTGTTTATGTCGATTCTCAATGATAAACAAATAGGCCAGAAGTTAACAAGGCTGGCTTTCGAAATAATTGAACAAAATACGGAAGTTAAGGAGCTTTACCTTGCTGGTATAAATAATAATGGATATCGCTTTGCCGAGCTCCTCAAATCAGAGGTTGAAAAGATCAAAGAATGCCCGTTTTCAGTGCACTTGATACAGGTAAAGCTAAACCCAGCCAAACCAACTACTGATCCGATAGAACTGGACTTGGCAGAGACAGCTCTTAAGAACAAAACGATCATCCTGATCGATGATGTAGCCAACACTGGACGGACACTATTCTATGCCTTCAAACCATTCATGGATGTCTTGGCCAAAAAGATGCAGGTAGCAGTGCTGGTTGACCGAAAGCACAAGTCATTTCCCGTACAAGTAGACTTCGTTGGACTTTCCTTAGCAACTACCATTAAGCAACATATCGACGTTAATCTAACGCGTAAAGGAGACTATTCAGCCCAAATATCTTAGCTATTGGCCCTTTGTTAGTAATATGTGAATTATTGTTATATAAATAACTCATATATATATGACAGATTATACTCTGGAAGAGTACATTTGCGACATTGAAAAAACACTTTTAAATTCTTAAACCAATCTTATGAGAAGAATACTCTCTACTTTAACTTTTATGTTACTGGTACTGTGCATGTCTGCGCAGAGCACAGTAAAAGGTGTGATTGTCGATGGTTCGACAAATGAGCCTCTTATTGGAGCCAATGTACTGCACAAAGCGTCAACTTCTGGTACTATCACAGATGTAGATGGTTCTTTCAGCTTTGAAGTTCCCGCAGGAGCAACGAGAATCGAGGTTTCATATCTTGGTTATGACCCTATGGAGATCAACCTTAGCGGTAGTGGTCCAGACTTTGATTTAGGTACATTGAAACTTGCCGAAAGTGCATTTGGACTTGAGGAAGTGGTCATCTCAGGTGTCATGGATATCGTTAGAGATAGACGTACGCCTGTTGCTGTATCAACGATCAGTACTGCTGAGATACAAGCAAAAGGTGGAAATGTAGAATTTCCAGAATTGCTAAAGTCTACTCCATCTATCTACGTTGCTGGTCAAGCAGGTGGTTATGGAGACTCAGAAGTATTTACAAGAGGATTTGATCAAACTAATACAGCATTCTTGCTTAACGGTCAGCCGATCAACGGTATGGAAGATGGTAAGATGTACTGGTCTAACTGGTCAGGTATGACTGATGTAGCCACTGCGGTACAAGTACAAAGAGGATTGGGTTCTTCTAAGCTTGCGATCTCTTCTGTTGGTGGAACAACTAACATCATCATGAAGCCTACGGCACAAAGAAAAGGTGGATCTGTTAGCTTCCTTAGAGGAAATGATAACTACAATAAAATCACTGCTTCATACAACACAGGTATGCAAGGTAAGTTTGGCATGAGTGTCCTACTCACACACTGGCAAGGTGATGGCTGGGCTGAAGGAACAAATGGTCAAGGTCAGAATTACTTTATCTCTGCAGGATATCAAGCAAGCCCAAGATCACAGTTTAACTTTTTGATTACAGGTGCTCCACAGTGGCATGATCAAAACTTTAACAGTAGAATCACTGATCATTTTGATGCAAGCGGTGAGTTTAACATCAAACACAATGGTAACTGGGGAACACTTAATGGTGAACACTTTACATCAAGAAGGAACTACTACCATAAGCCAGTAGCTAACTTGAACTGGGAATACACTCTTAACGAAAAATCTAAGCTATCTACTGTACTGTATGCTTCATGGGGCCGTGGAGGTGGTTCTGGAGGAATAGGTAACAGCAGCAACAGAAAGTTCACTTCTGATGGTCAGTGGGATTTTGATGCGATAGTAGCAGCTAACCAAGCTTCACATGCAGCGGGAGGAGATCAGCAAGAGTATGTACTAAGAAACTCAGTTAATAATCACAGCTGGTATGGTTTAGTAACTAACTACGAGACAATTTTATCAAGCGACTTGACACTTTCATTTGGTGCTGACTTCAGATCTTATAGAGGTTCACACTTTAGAGAAGTAAGAGACCTTCTTGGTGCATCATCTTATAGTCAAAGAGCAAACGCAAGATTTGGAGAAAGAGAGATAACTGCAGAATTTGAAGCTAACCCTTGGGCCGCACTTTCAAGTTTTGCCGAGCTTGATGAGCGCATCGCATACAACAATGACGAGACGATCAGATATGCAGGTGTATTTGGCCAATTAGAATATGCTAAAGAAAGCTTCTCAGGCTATGTACAAGGAGCAGTTTCTAATCAAAGTCATGTAAGATTTGAGCTATTTAATGAAACAGAAGCTAATGAAACATCAGAGAAAGTAAGTAACCTTGGTTATAACTTAAAGACAGGGGCTAGTTTTGTACTAAGCGACTACAGTAACTTTTTTATAAATACAGGTTTTTATCAAAGACAACCTTTTCATGACAACATCTACTTGAACTTTAGCAACTTCGTAAACCGTGTTACAGTACCAGAAAAGATTTTTGGTTTAGAAGCTGGTTACAAGTATTCGACAAGAGACTTTGCATTAAACTTAAATGTATATCGTACATCATGGAAAGATCGTGCTTCAACGAACACTCTTAGAGAAGGAGATATGCTTCCTAATGGTGTTGTTGTTGGAGAGGAGGATGTGTTTCAAAATGCCATACAAGATCAATTACATACTGGTATAGAGCTTGACTTCTCATATGACGCAAGTAGTAAATTTAGACTTAAAGGATTCGGGTCAATTGGAAACTGGAAGTATAATGGTGACATCAGAAGCCAATACTTCGATGATGAAAGAAACCTCATCTTGGAGAATACAGGAGATGCGATTGATGGAGTCAAAGTTGGTGGATCAGCTCAAACTACTTTTGGTTTAGGAGTGGACTACAAGATCTCAAACAACTTTAGATTGGACTTGGATTACAATCACTATGCTGATTTGTATGCAAGAGTAAGTGCAGATAGAGGCTCATTGAAGTTACCTTCATTTGGATTATTCGATCTTGGACTTTCATACAGAGTGAACATGTCTGATGACAGATTGATGAACTTCAGAGTGAATGTATATAACCTTATGGGTACTGAGTATATCTCAAGAGCAACTTCTACTAACGCTGCAAGTACAACTGAAAGCGACAACTGGAATGGTGTGAATAAAAGCAACTTCGTACAATTCGGTAAAACAAGAACTTGGAACGTATCTGCGAGATATTCATTCTAAGAAGAACATATAGATGATAAAAAAGGCAGCTTGTGAATTACAAGCTGCCTTTTTTATGTCAGCTACTTAGTGTTAAAGAATTCTTAGTAAGGCCACAGAGTATTGTGGTCTCACGTTTGTACTATATATGCAATCACCAATTTGAAACCAATCATATGAGAATATTAACGATCATTCTATTATTCTTCAGTTTATCCTTTTCAGCGATAGCTCAAGACAAAATCGAGCAACTTAAGCCAGATGACTATGTATCGGTTCTTCTAAAAGAAGGAACGGAGATAAAAGGGACCCTCCGATTAAACAATGAGACGACTATCGTTATTGAAACCAACTCATTGGGCACTCTATCTATTATGAAGACACAGATCCAATCTGTAAATGTCATGGATGAAGAAGAGTACTTTCAGAAAGGCAAATACGAGTTTGACAATCCTCTTCCCAATAAGAATTATCTCACAGAGACAGCGATTGGCCTGGAAAAAGGAGAAGGTTTTTATCAAAACATCCTCTTAGGTGGGCACTTCTTTTCTTACGGACTAACAGATAACTTCTCACTTAGTGGCGGATTTGAAACGTTTACACTTTTTAATGGAGAAGCACCTTTATTCTTTATATCACCTAAGTTTACCTTTCCAAATAAAAAGAAAGATGTACACTTTGGTATT
>CALIHL010000095.1 GCA_938022935.1 uncultured Saprospiraceae bacterium | reverse complement strand
GGTGTAAATGCTGATGCCTCTGATCCAAGTGCAGTGGGTTTTGTTGGGGTCTCTGAAGTTGATATCTCAGATGACTTTACAAAGCTATATGCTTTTAATGCCAAGTCAAAAGAGATATTTGAAATTGAAATAGGAGAAAATGGCGAAGCTCCATCCATGGCAAGTCAGATCAAAAGATATGTCATACCAGAGCAATGTGGATCCACAGCTGTAGGAGGCTTAGCTTTTTTCAAAAATAGAATCTACTTTACTACAACATGCACAGGTCCAGCAATTAGTGACCTTGGCGGTAAATTATACTCTTTTGAATATGGGGCAGATCCGGGAACTGTAGTTTATAAAGATGAACTGACTTTAGATTACTCAGATTATATAATGGCTCCACGAAAAATATGCGGTGGATTATGTTGTTGTGATAATTTTTTAACGGCAAACTATTCTGAATGGAAGTCGGTTCATAACCCTCAGGATTTTGCTCCCATGTGTTACGATATAGCATTTGATGTCAATGCAAAAGGTGAGATAGGGGTAACTATTGGAACAAGAAATAGAGGAAACGAGACTATTGATTTTAATAATAATCCTGATCCTACAGTGGGTGGCTATATGCACAGAGGCTCCATGAATGAGGCAGGCGATATATCTCTCGAAGTAAATGGTGAGACTGGGCATCTCATGACAGGATTGCTCTCAACAAGTGAGATCTATGATAGAGGTCAACCGAATGCTAAATTCTATCATGGAGAAGGAATAGAAGGTGCTATGATGATGGGAGCACTTGCAGTTATCCCTGGATTTAAAGAAGTAGCCAGTCCTGCGACTGATGGGATGATAGGAGATTATGATAGTGGTGTTAGCTTTCATAGCTTAGAAAGTGGACTGAGAACGCGTGACAACAATATCATCCAAGGAAGAAATTCAAGCTTTGCAAAAGGGATCTCTTGGGGAGATATAGAGCCCATGTGTGAATTGCCGCCGTTAAGTATAGGTAACTTAGTTTGGTGTGATATAGATGGTGACGGTGTACAAGAAGGAGGAGATAAGCCTATAGCTAATGTTGTTGTCAACCTCTATGAAGACGCTAATGAAAATGGCCAGATAGATATCGGTGAGAATACACCATTTGCCACTGATACTACTGATGCAAAAGGAAATTATAATTTCACGGATGTCAAACATAGTATTGAATACAATACCGCTTACATAATATCAATAGACAATCCCTCGGATACGTTAGAAGGTGGAGCATTGTTTGGAGCTATTCTATCGCCAGATAGTGTAGGTGTTAATCGGCAACTTGATTCTGATGGTGTTATCAATAGTTCTGGGTTTGCACAAATAGCTTTTATCACTCAGAGCTGGGGGCAGAATGACTATGGTTTGGACTTTGGTTATCAATGTCCTATTTATGATCTTGCATTACAAATTCTAACAGACCAAACAATTCCAAAGAAAATTGGAGATACCATAGAATATGTAATTAAATTATATAATCAAGGTAACAATCAAAGTAGTACTATTGATTCAATGGTGATCGCTAGCAACTTTGGTGGTGGGCTCATATTTGACTCTGCTATTAACACTGGTTGGTCAGGTAGTGCACCTACAGTTTCTTACTCCTATACTGATCAATTAGATATTGGGCAAAGCGATTCAATAAGTATATTCTTGATCATTGGCCCTGGTGCAGATAAAGAATCGACATTTGCCATTGCAGAGATCTTGTCCGCATATAATGATTCGGGCAGTTCAGTTGAAGATTGCGATTCTTATTTCGATGGGACGGCTAACTTTTTCAATGATTTTGGAGGCGATTATTTTAGCGATGATAATGATGAAATATTTGAAAATGGAAAGTGTTTAGAAGATGAAGATGATCATGATACTGAGTATCCACCAATCATAGATTTAGCTTTGGCTATGACTCAGCCTGATGACGGCCCTTATAAATACGGAGACACAGTCAAGTTTACTATTGACATTTGTAATCAAGGTTTTATGATTGCAAGTGATATAGTGGTTGCTGACTATATTCCCAATGGTTTTGCCTACTTACCGATTAATGATGGGTTGACACCAGAATGGAACTTGTCAGGAGATCAGGCATTCGTGACTTTGACTGAACACTTGCATAAAGATTCTACTATTAGCGTTTGTATCTACCTTCAGATAGTTGCTTCGGATAGTGTTCATACAGGTTCATGGACCAATTATGCCGAGATTACTTCTATGAGTGATACTTCTGGTTTGGATCAATCTAACTTTGACTTCGATTCATTTCCAGATGCTATTGAAGATAATGATGGTGGCGGTGGTCCTGATGATCTTACTAACGACTATAAAGATGGAGATGGGACAGGTCTTCCTCTTGACGGAATTAAAAATACAGATGAAGATGATCACGATCCAGAAAAAATAGAGATCTGTGATGCAGCCTTGACAAATGAGGTAGTGTCCAGTGTAGACGATTTAAGTCCTGGTGATACAGTGAAGTTTGAAGTAGTAGTTTATAATCAAGGTAACACCACGATGAATGGTGCTTCGATCAATTACTACATACCAAATGGCTTCGACTATTTAGAAAGTAATAATGCATTGACGCCTGATTGGACATCAACGAGTCCTGACTTGGCGACAATAAGTACTTCTGAAGTGATCCTTCCTGGAGCATCAGATACAGTATGCATTTATTTAGAATTAATGAATGTGACAGGAGGCGAGAGTACACCAGATAGTTGGACAACAATTGCCGAGATCACTTCTACAATAGATGAGAACGATGAAGTGAAGACAGAAGATGTAGATAGTTCACCAGACAGTGATCCTACAAACGATCCAGGAGGTAATCCAAATGACGACACAGACAATGAGACTGGCGGTGATGGCAGTGGAGATCCAAGTGACCCAACAGATGACATGGATCCAACTAAGGATGAAGATGATCATGATCCAGCAATCGTTGAGATATGTGATGCGGCAGTGGTAATCAACACTGACGATGATGGCCCACATAGCTATGGCGATACCATTAAGTTCAATGTTGTAGTTTATAATCAAGGTAACGGTGATATCACCAATGTCGCTTTGAATAACACAGTTGGAGAAGGCTTAGTATTTGTGTCAACGGATGTCAATGATGCTTCTAATTGGAGTGAAGAAACAGATGGAGATGTAACGACAGTAGTTACAGATACGATAGCGCCAGGAGATAGTATAGTGTACTGTTTGGAAATGGTGACTGAGATGGTAGAGATGCCAACTGAGGAGTCATGGATGCAGCAAGTAGAGATTTCGAAATTTGAAGATCCAGAGGAGCCCGGCAAAGCGAAGGAAGATATAGATAGTACACCAGATGATGATCCAACAAACGATCCAGGCGGTAATCCAAATGACGACACGGATGATGAGACAGATGGTGATGGCAGTGGAGATCCAGAAGATCCAACGGATGATATGGATCCAACAAAAGATGAGGATGATCATGATCCAGTACTAATAGAGATATGTGACTTAGCATTGACCAATGTCTTGGCAGAAGAGGTGAATCCGAAAGTTGGAGATACGGTCAAGTTTGTAGTGAACTTATACAATCAAGGTAATCAGTCTGCAACAGATGTGGCTATTGGCTACGAGATCCCTGAAGGCTTCAGTTACTTGACAGTAAATGATAACTCCATGCCATCATGGACAAGTGTAAACGATAGTCTGGCGACGATCATTTTATCAGCTAGTGATACTTTGATTGCAGGCGAGCAAGACTCAGTATGCATCTATCTTTTATTGGAAAATGTAGAGGAGTCTGATGAGGATAGTTGGACAACTGTAGCGGAGATACAATCTTTTGCGGATGAGTCAGGAACTCCTAAAACAGAAGATGTAGATAGTGCCCCCGATTCTAATTTTGAAAACGATCCAGGAGGCAATACGGATGATGGTACCAATGATGAAACAGGTGGTGATGGCAGTGGAGATCAAGAAGATCCAATAGATGACGTGGATCCAACTAAAGATGAAGATGATCATGATCCAGAAGTTGTAGAAGTATGCGATGCAGCTGTTGTGATCCATACAGAAGATGATGGCCCACATAGCTATGGCGATACCATTAAGTTCAACGTAGTAGTTTATAACCAAGGTAACGGTGATATCACCAATGTTGAGTTGAACAACACAGTTGGCGAAGGCTTTTCATTTGTGTCAACGGATATCAATGAAGTATCTAATTGGGCTGAAGCTTCAGATGGGGATGTGACTACAGTGGTTACAGAGACTGTCGCACCTGGCGACAGTATAGTAGTCTGCTTGGATATGATTGTTGAGATGGTAGAAGTACCAACGGAAGAGTCATGGTTGCAAGAAGTAGAGATTTCGAAGTTTGAAGATCCAGAGGAGCCAGGAGAAGCAAAAGAAGACCTAGATAGCACCCCTGATGATGATCCTACTAATGATCCTGGAGGTAACCCAGAAGATCAGACGGATGACGAGACAGGAGGTGATGGTAGCGGAGATCCAGAAGATCCAAGTGATGATATGGATCCGGAGCAAGATGAAGATGACCATGATCCAGTATTGATTCCAGTTTTTGATTTAGCACTTAGAAAGTCGATAGACATAGAAGGCCCTTATGCAATTGGTGATACAGTAGAATTTAAAATTCACTTATTCAATCAAGGTAACGTAGCTGCTCATGGTATCACGGTTACAGATTATCTCAATACAGGTTTTGCCTTTGATGCGTCTCTTAATTCTAATTGGACTGAAGATGGCAGCTTGTTATCTTATGATTATAGTCAGATATTAGAAAGTGGGGCAGTAGATTCTATCTATTTAACATTGACGACTCAGTTAGACGATAGTCCATTCCCAACAGATTGGTATAACTATGCAGAGATCAGCGAAGCTGACACGGATAATAATCCAGCAACAGAATCTCTAACTGATGCAGATAGTGACCCTGATCATATCAATGATGACAATGATGGTGATCTACAACCTTATACAGATGATGATGACGAGGTTCATGAAAATGGAATGTCTGGAGACGATGAAGATGATCATGATGTAGAGAAAGTAATAGTGGGCTATGACCTTGCAATAAGAAAGACTGTACTGACAGATGGGCCATATAGATATGGTGATACTTTAGATTACGAGATTAGAATATTTAATCAAGGAGGACTTTCAGTATCTGAGATTGACATAATTGATATATTACCTTGTGGACTTTACTTTGATGGTTCGCTTAATCCATCTTGGATAGAAAGCGGTGATACAATTAGAAGTACTTATACTTCTAATATCGACCCTGGAGCGGATGATGCCTTGAGTTTAAGGTTGGTGGTACAGCCTTGTACTGAAGGAGCCAATTCTAATTATGTGAACAGCGCAGAGATATACGACTTTAGTGATAAGGATGGCAATGAGCCAGATTCAGAGGATTACGATAGTACTCCTGATGAAGATGTTAACAATGAAGAAAATGTCATAGATGATGCTATTAGTGATCCCGAAGACGAAGACGATCATGACATCGCAGATATCAAGGTGTTCGACCTCGCCTTGATCATCTATCTTGACTCTATGCCACCTCATCAACCTGTAGTGCCAGGTGATATATTGAAGTTTGCAATTGAAGTAGAGAATCAAGGGAATACAACAGGGACCAACGTTGGGTTAGCCAACTATATCATGCCAGCTAATCTTAAGCTTGCGGATATCGCAGAGAATGCGAGTTGGACTTCTGTAAATAATGCTCTAAGTGAAAGTGCTTTAACTGAGGATTTATTGCCAGGAGAAAGAGATACCGCTTGTGTATGGTTAGAGGTTGTAGATGGTGCTATGTCAGATATTCTGACATGGGCTGAGATTATAAATTCCACGGAGATAGTAAATGATGACTGCTTAGATGCGGATTCTACGCCAGACACTGATATGGATAATGACTCTGGAGGTAATCCGGGAGACTTGACGGATAATTATTGGGATGGTGACGGCACTGGGGATCCAGATGATCCATCAGATGATCAGGATCCAGATGTGGATGAAGATGATCACGATGGTGCTTCATTAGAAGTATTTGATCTTGCGCTGAAAGCTTATGTGACGGATGGTACTACTAACGCTGTAGGTGATGTTGAGATGCTTTCGACTATGGTTTATAACCAAGGAGTTGTCTCAGCACATGATGTACAATTGTGCGCTACTATACCACCAGGCATGAGTCTTACAGAAGATAGTGAATGGCAGATAATGTCCTCAGGACAAGCTACGATTATGATAGAAAGCATCAATGCTGCTGACTCTGTGATGGTTGCTCTTCCGATGCTCATCGAGCAAGGTCATTCTGTTGAAGATTATGTGGCCTATGTCGAAGTATGTGCTGCAAAAGACAACATGGATAGAGATATGGCGCTTCGTGATGTGGATTCTGACTTGGATAGTATCGTCACCAATGACACGGGAATCTTACCAGATCCTTTCTTTATCATTGCTTGCGAATTATCAACAGAATCTACTGATAATGTCATCGACCAATCATCTGATGACGGAGGTGATGAAGATGATCAAGATGTGGTAGTACCTTCCATATTTGACTTGGCGTTACGAAAGACGACTGAAGTCACCGAGCCTGTCCAGTGGGGTGATACTATCAAGTATGATATCACGGTGTTTAACCAAGGTAATATTATAGCAGGGTCATATACAGTGATGGACTACATACCTGTAGGTCTGATATTTGACGAAAGTATCAATGACGGATGGGGTATAGATAGTCTCGGCCATGCGCAGATAACCATAGAAGAAGATCTGAATCCTACTGATTCGGCAACAACATCTATATCACTTATAGTAGCGATAGGATCTCATCTTGAGGATCTTACTAATTACGCAGAGATCATCGACGATAGAGATACAACAGGAGGGCCTGTCAATGACATCGATAGTACCCCAGATGAGACGAACGATGAGACACCGATAGATGATGATGTTTCTAATCCAGAAGATGAGGACGATCATGATATAACGATTCTTCCAGTGCTTGATCTTGCAGTTAGAAAGACGTCCAATGCAACTGGTGCTGTGAAAGAAGGAGACTTAGTGACTTTCTATATAGAAGTGCTTAATCAAGGATCACTTCCTGGTCTTAACGTTACAATTAGAGACGAGTTTTTAGATGGATTTGAATATCCAGTAGAACTCAATCCTCAATGGAAGTTTTTAGGAGATCACTATGAGAACGCTGAGGGCTTGGATATCCTACCAGGTGAGATCGATACAATTGAGATGATGTTGGTCATCGCAGAGGGGGCGACTAAACTTAACATGCTCAACATAGCAGAGATATCTTATGTAGAAGATGAAGATGGTGGGGATGACACAGAAGAAGACATCGATAGTAATCCAGATGATGACTTGGATAATGACGTGGGAGATATCTCGGGTGAGATTGTTGACAATGAGGTCAATGACGATGGGGATATGGATGAGGATGACAATGATCCAGAGCGTTTGGTCAGCTGTATCCCTATGAGTGCTGTTGGAAGAATCAACATCAGTATCAATGAAGATTGTCGAGCATTTATCTCACCAGAGATGATTCTTACAGAAGTCAATTACTTCGAGGATGATTATACAATTACAATTACCAATAGTGAAGGTGTGGAGGTAGACGATCACTTCTTTGGTGATGAAGTAGGGCAGGAGTATAAGGTGTCTATCAGCATAAACGAGCCGGCTTGTGATCTTCCTCCTGTATGGACTACTGTCGTGCCAGAGTACAAGATCAGACCGGATCTTATTTGTAATGTTGACACAGTCTCTTGTGCACAGAATATAGCAATGAGTCTGCCTATAGTAGTGAGTAATTGTGGTGCAACAACCTTTATCAGAGGAGAGGTTGTGCGTGAAGAGTTGTGTAAAGTCAGCGATAAGTTCTTAGCCAAAGAGACAGTAGTTTATGCGATACAAGATCAGTTTGGCAATATCTCAGATACGTGCGTGCAGGTTAGATACATCACAAAGCCTAACCTTACTGCAGCCGATATAGTTTTTCCAATTGATACTATCGTATCATGCGATGCCGCTATATTTGATAGTAGGGGTTCTGTAGATCCAAGAATCGCAGGTGTTCCAACTTGGGATGGCGTTGATCTTTATAATAATCCAGACTTACCTCAATTGTGTAACGTTTTTGCAGATTATGAAGACTTGCAAGATCTCGATGTTTCTTGTACACGTACGATTATAAGAAGATGGACGGTGACTGAGTGGCGTTGTGAAGGTGGAGCAGTACGCATACCGATGTTGCAGCGTATTGTTTTATCTGATACGTTAGCTCCTGTGTTGGCGATTGCTTCTTCTAAGATTGACCTTTCGGTAAATGAATCAGACTGCTCAGCATTATTTGTAGTGCCAGTGGCAACAGCAACAGATAATTGTCAAGAAGATGAGACGATTGAAATAGAAGTTAGATACCCAGGCGGTTCTTCGTTATTAGGATCAGGACCGATAAGTCTTCCAATTGGAGATGGACAGATATTAGAATATATAGCAAGAGATATCTGCGGCAATGAAAGTAGAGATACTACAATTATAAATGTAAAAGATATCTCAGATCCTGTCGCAGTTTGCTTGAGAGAGATGGTAGTGTCCATCACCGATACAGCTGTTACAATTGGAGTGGATAAGTTTGATCAAGATAGCTATGATCAGTGTGAGTTGGATAGGATCTGTGTGGTCAGAATGGATGACCAGATATTACTTACCGAGTTGGGCGGGGCTGATGGAGAAGTGTTGTTTGAAGTTTTTGATCAGGCATTACTAAGCAGAGGAAACTGTTATCGCGACTACTCTTCAAGTGCATATGTACGAGGTGGCAAGACCTTTATCAATATCCAAAGTATCTGCACACCTAAGGTTAGATTCTGTTGTTCTGATGGCGGTCAAGATGTTCCAGTGATATTGAGAGTGTTTGATGCTTCTGATAACTACAACGAATGTATGGTGATGGTTGCCGTCCAAGATAAGAGTGATCCTGTGATCACATGTCCAACAGAAGAGATTGTAATCTCATGTGATTTTGACTTCGATCCACAAGCCAACCTTGATGGCCTCTTTGGAACCATCAAGAACGGTATCGACATAGTTCCATTAGAGATCGCTGGCACTTATCTAGTCGATAGTTCTGGTCCGCTTGTTAACGGCACGTATCAAGACAACTGTAACATAGGTGATATCATAGAAGATAGAGTAGTAGATGTAGATAGCATATGTAGAACAGGCATGATCACACGTAGATTTAGTATTGTTATAGCTGGAGACACGTCACAAGTGTGTGAGCAAGTTATTCGCATAGTGGGTGATCAGGCCAACAATCCACTGGAGTGGGATTACTTCCCAAGTACTGTGAGATTAGAGGCGGATAGTCCAACTGACGTTATAGATTTGGCGAAGACCGATCCACCAACGATTAAGAATACTGGATGCTCGTTGATAGGACTGGGATATACAGATCAAGCCTTTCATCTTGATACAGGTGCATACTGTACTAAGATTGTAAGGACTTGGCAAGTGATCGACTGGTGCCGTAATCCAACTGGTGAGATAGAGTTGGATAGCATCCAATTCATACTTGTCGTTGATGATGAAGCCCCACAAGTGGTCATCGCTAACAACATAAGTATACCACAGCCTCTTGCTGGCGATGTTATAGAGCTGTCAGCTACAGCAACTGACAATGTCATTGAAAATCCAGCGTATTTGGATTGGCGATACGAAGTGAGAACAGGTAGTGGCACAGCTGTTATCCAAGGTGGTGAGATCGGATTCAATGATTTTAGAAATAGTACAGCTATAGTACAGCTCTCCGATCTTGATGTAAGAGATTATCAAGTTTTGTGGATCGTAGAGGATAAGTGTAACAATGTTGATACTGCCATTCAAAATATCACGATTACCGAACGCAATACTGAAAACTCCTTTACTGTAGCTGGTGCGGTCCAAACTTTAAGATCACTTGATGTAACAGCCGAGTTGATGGATGATGTACAGGTGTTTATGAGTGAAGAAGTCGGAGATCATGAGACAGGCCTCGTTGATATAACGGATGGGACAGGACTCTATGCATTTGCTGGTATGCCATTGGGCAGTAGCTATTATATCGATCCCGTAAAGGACGATGATCATCTTAACGGTGTTACAACTTTGGATATGATCCTTATACAGCGACATATCTTAGGTATAGCTGACTTGCCAGAAGGACATCTTCAGTTAGCAGCAGATATCAACGGTGACAACAGAATCAGTACACTGGACTTAGTGGAGCTGAGGAGATTGTTGCTTGGTTATACTGATCGGTTTGTTAACAAAGAGAGTTGGACGTTCTACCACGGTGAGCAAGAGGGTATCGGTCTTGATGTGCCGTTAGAAGAAGAGTATCTCATCCAGTCATTGGAGCGAGATATGGATATACCTTTTGTTGGTATTAAGACGGGTGATGTAAGCGGAGATGCCATCGGAAGTAGTGCAACCTCTCAAGGTCGAAGCAATGATGTTGAAACATGGCATTATGAAGTTACGGCTACTGGAGGCTCTTACCATGTTGACGTGACAGCTTCCAGAGATATGTATCTCAATGGATTCCAAGGTGTTCTATCATGGTCAACAGGAGCTACTGTCACTAAGATATTAGACGGTAAAGTTCAGTTGACCGATGAGCATCTTAATACGCAAAGTATCAAAGAGGGTAAACTTCCTATGGCTTATATAGCCGGAAGAGAAGAGTTTATGATAAGAAAAGGTGAAGTGATTTTCAGATTGGAGTTTGCCAATATAGGGTCACTCTCTGACTTCAGATTAAACTTTGAGAACAGTAGAATACAAGCTGAGTTATATGCAAATAAGAAAGTGTCGTCCTTGAGTTTAGAAAATATTTCTACTCCAGACATCGATCTATTTGCAGTAGAGTCTAACACACCTAATCCTTGGTCTGAACGAACTGATATTGCATTTATGTTACCACAAGCTGGACGCGTCCATCTCAAGGTATACGATGTACATGGCAGATTGATGCACGACGATGTTGTGTTAGGAAAGAAAGGAGCCAATGCTTTTACTATTACTAATAAGGACATTATCACAAGCGGTTTATACTTCTATCAAGTTGAGTATGATGGTCAAGTATATAGATATCGCATGATAAAGGTAAAATAGCTGAGGTAGCTTTTATTTGTTTAAGCCCGCTGTACTGATCCTACGGCGGGCTTTTTAATTCCAAGTGTTAATACACGAATAATGCTCAATTAAAAACATTGGATTTTAATCAGTAAAACGTGCATCATATTATAAATTTATTATATATTTATACTGTCAATATCCATTGATATATCCCCTTCGTGAAATGTATTGTTGTCGTATATACGTGTGCGACTTGATTTGATTCTGATTAGTCTGATAGATTATCAGTGCATATGGTATGCAAAGTTGTAATGATTTTGCACTGACTATTAATTGTAATTGTTGAAGGGAAACTATAATAGAGTAAAATGTAATTAGAGCTGTAGTCCTTCTTTTTAGAAAAGTGGATTGTAAGCTTAGTTGTTTTGATTGAATTGTGAGTCAGATCTTTTTGAAGAGATGGCTTCTTAAATATTAATCATTGCAGAGCGATCTTTTTGTTAACCTAGAATATCGCTCAGCCATGGATTAGGGATCTTGGTGTAATGATTATATCGTCCAATTGCGCGATTGGGCAGTTTTAGCTTTCATTTAATCTGGGTTCGGAAGTGTTAACGTCACTGCCGGCCCATTTTTTATTTACGTCAGTGAGATTAGCTCGCAGAAGTCAGTACTGCGTGTATAAAAGATACTAATAACCTTTCTAAGCTCTCCAACTCACCTTTTCCTTTGTCGAATATCAATGACATCTTGTCGAACTAGCGCTTTTCAAAGAGATTTTTTAAGATATCTTAAGGTTGTATTAACAAATCGACTTACAATGCTACTTATATCATTCACAGGCTGGTGGGAGGCTCTGGGGTCCACCGAGCAAATATACTGGGGCATCGCGCTCATATCATCCATCATTTTTGTTATTCAACTTATCTTATCCTTTGTAGGCGTAGACGCTGAGTTAGAGGCTGATCTCGATGGTGGAGACGGTCTAGGCTTGATCAGCTTCAGGTCATTGATCGCCTTCTCTACTTTTTTTGGGTGGGGAGGTATCGTAGCACTAGACAATGGTTATAGTTCATCGCAAGCGCTGATGATTGGATTTTTGTTCGGTTTTATTGCTATGATTGCATTGGCTTACATGCTTGCACAGATATGGAAAATGCAGGAAACAGGTACTGTTGACGTATATAGTGCCATCTCAGAGGAAGGTGAAGTTTACATCCCGATACCGGAGAAGATGAAAGGTAAAGGAAAAATCCATTTAAAGATTTCTCAGAAATTAATGGAGTTTGATGCAGTATCTGAAGAGAAATTATCAACAGGTATGAAAGTAAAAGTAGTAGATGTGTTGAATGAGAATGTAATGCTAGTAGCGGCGGTAGCATAATAAATTAAGAATCATTACTTAACTATAAATTACTTACTATGGACTTTGGATTATTAGCTGGAGGAATTATACTTTTTCTGGGATTGATTTGTATTATGATCTTCATATCACGGTACAAAAGATGTCCTTCTGATAAAATATTGGTTATCTACGGTAAGACAGGTCAAGGATCTGCCAAGTGTGTGGCAGGGGGAGCGGCATTCGTTATGCCTATCTTTCAATCATACGAATATCTTGACTTATCGCCGATATCAATCGATGTCGATCTAAGAGGAGCGTTGAGTAAGCAGAACATTAGGGTCAACGTACCTTCAAGATTTACTGTTGCTATCTCTAACGAGCCAGGAACGATGATCAACGCAGCTGAGCGTCTGTTGGGTAAGCCGACTGGTGAGATCAGAGAGATTGCAAAAGATATCATATTTGGTCAGTTGAGACTGGTCGTTGCAACGATGGACATCGAGGAGATTAACTCTGATAGAGATAAGTTCTTGAGTAATGTTGCAAGCAACGTGGGATCGGAACTTAGAAAGATCGGTTTATCACTGATCAACGTCAACGTAACAGATATCCAAGATGAATCTGGCTATATCGAAGCACTTGGTAAAGAAGCTGCGGCTAAAGCCATCAACGACGCAAAGAAGAGTGTCGCGGAGAAAGATAGAGATGGATCGATCGGTGAAGCGGAAGCATTACAGGATCAGCGAGTGAGGGTTTCTGAAGCAGAGGCACAGGCGGCTATTGGTCAGGCAGCAGCTAACGCAGCGTCCGTAGAAGGAGAGAATGAATCAAAAATTAAGATCGCCAACTCTGATGCCTTAAGAAGACAGCGGGAAGCAGAGGCAGAGAAAAATGCTGTTGCTACGGAGAAAATACAAAAGGCGAATGCCTTGGAAGAATCATTTAAGGCAGAAACTGAAGCGGAACTTGCAAGAGCAGCTAAAGAAAGAGCAACGCGCGAAGCAGATGTTATCGTTCAAGCCGAAATAGCAAAGCGTAAAGTGGAATTAGAAGCGGAAGCAGAAGCTGAAAAAATAAAACGAATCGCTAAAGGAGAAGCCGAAGCACTTTTTATGATGAAAAAGGCAGAAGCGGATGGTCTCTTTGAGATGTTGAAGAAGCAAGCAGATGGTTTTGATCAGATTGTAAAAGCTACTAATGGAAATCCACGAGAAGCAGTACTGATGTTGATAGCAGATAAGCTACCAGAGTTAGTAAAGACTCAAGCTGATGCGATCAAGAATATCAAGATCGACAAAGTGACGGTTTGGGAGAATGGAGGCGAATCTCCAGATGGAGGTAACTCAACTTCTAAGTTTATCTCGGGCATGTATAAGTCAGTACCACCATTGAGAGACATATTTGATATGGCGGGTATGGATCTACCTGGTTATCTTGGTAAGAACAATGCAAGTGATGCAGAGATCATCGAGGAGCTAAAGAAGATCCAGCCAAATGGAAAGCATGAAGAATCAGCGGATACAACATCAGAGTAAGAAGAGTAGAGTAGCGAGACTATTATCTACATGTTTCGCACTGATTATGATAGTCGGAAGTCTACAAGCTCAAAAGCTTTCTGATCAAGCATTTGAAAAATTAGTAATGAAAAAGATGACTGAGTTTCCTTTGGAGACTCAGTTTTCTATTGGGTATATCTCAGATGATGAGGTTGTGTATGACGGAGTCATACATAAGTCATCAGGTGTAGAGCGAATAGCCAATGCCGAAAGTGTATTTGAGATAGGTTCGGTTACCAAGGTGTTTACCGCTTATTTATTGTCCTTGGCTGTTCAAGACAAGTTGATAGATCTGGATGATAACATCTGGGATCGAATAGAAAGCGAAGAAAAAGATCAACCTAAGATCACTTATAAACAACTTTCTAATCATACTTCTGGGATACCTAGGATCTCTGCGCATCTTGAAAAGCGTATGACGGATGGGGCAGATCCTTACAAGTCTTATGGTCAGGCAGAGTTACAAGAATATCTTAATACTAAACTAAAGTTGGAAACTGAACCTGGTAGAAAGTATGCTTACTCCAATGTTGCAGTTGGTCTCTTAGGGTATAGTGTAAGTAGACATTATGGTGCTGACTATCGAAGTGTAATGCAAAGAAAAGTCTTGGACCAACTCGAGATGCAATCCAGCTATCTTGATCCTGATGACGTAAAGGAAAATCTCGTTGGAGGAATTGGTTTTATGGGACAGCCCACTGTTGGTTGGCATTTTGGAGCTTTAGGCGGTGCGGGCTGTATGCTCTCCAATTCGCGTGATATGATAGCTTTTATAAAAGCTAACTTCAAAAAAGACAAGGTTCTTAAACGCATCCGTAAGAAAACTTTTGAAATCAATGATTTCCTTGATATGGGATTGGGATGGCATATTGTCAAAAGTGAAGATGGACATAAATACTACTTTCACAATGGTGGTACAGGAGGTTACACTTCATTTTTATGCATCGACACTGATCGTAAATTAGGAATGGTCATCCTAACTAATGTCTCTGGTTTTCATCCTAAGATGACTGATATTGATAAGATGGGATTTGCGCTGATGAAAGAGTTGGGGAAGAGGTAGGTATTGGTAGTTAATTGATGGGGTGCAGCAGACGGCTTTTTTGTTCAATAATTTCAGTTGGTACGATTTGTTCTATGTTATGTATAATCATTTGAAGTATCTAATCCTCATATCGATACTAAGCTTAATGAGCTGTGCCGTGGATAACGAATTCAAGAGTAGTAGTGATAATGAAGTATTTGCTATTGACTCTGAGATCCTAAACGAAAAGAGGCAAATCCTAATTAGAGTTCCTGATAGTCACTCTAATAACATAAATGGTAAAAAGAAATACCCGGTTATCTATGTTCTTGATGGAGAAGATATGTTCGAATATGTATCTGGTATAGTAACATTTTTAAGTGCTGTAAAAGGAAACAGAGTTTTACCTGAGTCCGTTGTTATAGGCATTCCTAATATAAATAGAAATAAGGATCTGACTCATGAAAAGATAGACATCGAGCCAGACTCTGGCCATGGCTCAAAGTTTGCCGATTTTATCATGAGTGAGTTGTCTCCTTATATTGAAGATAAATATCCCGTTTTTAAACATAGAACAATCATTGGACATTCCTTTGGAGGCTTGTTTGCGATAAACCTATTGAACAAGCATCCTGAATTTTTCGATAACTACTTGGCTATTGATCCTTCTTATCAATATGTCCAACATAAAGAGGTAGATTATTCTTCTGATCGATATGTAAACAAAAAATTGTTCTTGGCTATTGCAAACACCTATATTCCAGATTCTATTTATGGTTATAAACGAAGCTTTAAGGAAAGCAATAAACACTTTGACGAGTTGGTTAAGCTTTCAGAACGGCTCAAAAGCGATACTGAAAATAGTTTGGAAAGTGAGTCACAAACATACATGGATGATGATCATGCAAGCTTATGTGTGGAGGCGACTTACGATGGTTTGAAAAGTCTTTTTAAATGGTATAAGACAGATGTTACTCCATTTGTCCTTGATGATAAGAGGAGTAAAGAATCAATTATGGCTTTTCTTGAGCAGCGATCTCTGGAGTTAACAAAGCACTTTAAAGAACCAGTAGCTCCGGATGAATCTTTTGTAATTAGAATAGCGAATAGTACAGGTGATAAAAGATTGAAAAAAGAACTGCTGATTCTAAATCTTAAGAATAACCCCAAGAGTTTTAATGCGCATTATTCGCTTGGACTTTTCTTTCAACATAATATCTCATCTGACTCCGCGAAGATCTACTACAATAAAGCGTTGGATTATTTTGACAGTCCAGAGCTAAAACAAAAGTTGAAAGATCTTAATGATTGACGTTCGAACTGTATGACATAACTTCTATAGTCTTTATCGCACCCTTTGTCGAAGTAATTCCTACTCCTTAGAACCGTTCCTCATATTACATCAAAATTATACGATCATGCTAAAGACACTAAAGAGAATATTATTAAGCTCACTATCTATACTGGGTATCAGTTTTGTTATTTGGTTCGTGTTTCTATTGAATCCTAGCATATCATACGCACACCAGACACAGTTTGATAACGTCACTGTATATCACAACGAAGTATTGGAAGCTGAAGTAGAAACTGTACTTTCTAATGCAATCAGTATTGTCAAGACCTCAGAGATCTATGATGAAAACTTGAACATAGACTTCTGTCTCAATGACGATAAGTA
>CALIHL010000094.1 GCA_938022935.1 uncultured Saprospiraceae bacterium | reverse complement strand
GATTTTGATAGCTATTAGTGTTCTATTGTGCGTTTATCCTTGAGTTTTGTTTTAAGTAATGGTTGATGTGTTTCACTAAAGTAATATGTAAATTGAGGATATGAAACTTATGCTTCTATTGATTAGCCTGATCTCAATGATTGGGCCAGTGCTTGCTCAAAATATTTCTGAAAAGGTAATGATCACTAGAACAGAATATGGCGTCCCTCATATCGTGGCAGATGATCTAAAGTCGGTAGCTTTTGGACTCGCTTATGCAGAGCTTGAAGACCGCGGAGAAAAAGTGGTGCTGCCGTTGGTGCGAGCGAAAGGCGTCTGGGCGAAGCATACTGATATTGAAAATGCCGATGCAGATCTTTATGCTAAACTGATTAAAGAGCATACACGAGATACCTATCATCTGCTCAATCAAGATACGCGTGATATATTGGAAGGGTTTGCAGAAGGGGTGAATTACTATCTCGGCTTGCATCCTGATGAGTTTCCAGCTTGGTACTATCATAACTTCACGGCAATCGAAGTGGCTGCTGCTTCTAACCGTAGCAGTATACCAACCGCATCCTCTGCACGTGAGTTTTTGCAGAAATTAGAAAAAGAGAAGGCGATCGCTAAAGCAAATGATGATGCAGGGTCCAATGTATGGGCATTCGCTCCCGAACGAACAAAGTCTGGTCATGCCATCCTGATGCGCAATCCTCATCTGTCTTGGCAAGCGGGCTACTATGAAGCGCATATTACGGTGCCTGGCAAATTGAACTTCTATGGTGACTTTAGGATCGGTGGCATGTTCGCTATCATTTGTGGATTTAACGATCACTTGGGTTGGTCTACCACCAATAACCACCCTGACTTGGAAGAGGTCTATGCCCTGAAAGTGGATCCTTCCAAACCTGATCATTACCTGCTGGATGGTGGATCATTTCCCGTAAGGAGGAAGATGGTTGAAGTTGAGTTTAAGAACGGCAATGGAACAGGGATGGTCAAGAAGGAATGGCTCTACACTCCTTTTGGACCTGTTATCGATCGCTCCAACGGTTTGATCTACGTCGTCAAAACTGGAGGGTGGAATACCTATCAACGTGGCGAACAATTAGTGGCTATGATGCATGCACAGACGCTTGAAGAATGGAAAGATGCAATGAAGAAGCGCCACATCACCTCCAGTAATTATACTTATGCGGATGATAAAGGTAACATCTTTTATATCTGGAATGCTTCTACGCCCAAGCTGCCTCATGCTTACAAAGGAGATACGATGGCACATGTCGTTAACAAGAGTAGCGAGATCTGGAGGAGACTACAGGAATTTGAAAGGATACCACAATTAGAAAACCCTAAAGGCGGATACCTTCAAAATTCTAATGATCCATTTTATCTGACTAATCTACAGCAACCGATCGCTCGCGAAGGCCAACCGGACAACTACCCAAAACCTCGACTTAGAGTGCGTTCTCAACACAGCCTTGCTCTGATCGACAATGACAAAAAGTTCAGCTTGGAAGAGGTAGTTGACATGAAGTACAGCATGAAGATGGTAGCGGCCGATCGACTAAAAGGAGAGTTGATCAGTCTTGTAGAAAAGAACTCTAATTATAAAGAAGTAGGATCATACTTACGTAAATGGGATAATACCTCCGCTGCAGAAAGCCAAGGCAGTGTCCTCTTCAACGAATGGTTTTGGAATTACCGATCGTTGGTCGGCGCTGACAGTATATATCGCGAACCATGGGAGTGGGATAAGCCTATGAGCACGCCCTACGGCATCAACAATCCAGAAAGTGCAGCCGAGGCTATGTTCATGGCTATCGATACTTTAGAAAGCAAATACGGAACTTACCAGCTAGCTTGGGGTGATGTCTACAGAGTAAGACGCGGTGATGTTGATGTCCCAGTAGGTGGCGGTTCAGGCACATTGGGTAACTTCAGAGTGATCTACTTTGGTCCTGAAGAGGATGATGGAAAGCGTAGGGTGATCGGCGGAGATGGTTGGGTGTTTGCTGTAGAGTTTGGCAAAGAGATAAAGGCCTACTCTGTACTTGCCTATGGACAATCCAATAACCCAGACAGTCCGTACTTTGATGATCAAGCCAAGCTCTTTGCAGAAAACAAGATGAAGAAAGTTGCTTTTTCAGAAGCGGAAATCAAAATGGCATCGATCAAAAGTTATAGACCCGGAGAGGAATAGTAATGTAAGCCTAGCCATTGTATAAAAGGGCTGTGTAGTTATCTGATTATTAGTCACTTATGTGGAATATGTACACCTCAGATACCGTAGCAGATTATTTATTTGATTCTCCTAATGAAGGTGTGATAAATATCTTCAAGTGAAGAGGAAAATATGAAAGCATCGAGTATAACTAAGTATAAGCCGTTTCAGCCGATCAACCTGAAGGATCGCCAATGGCCTAATCGTCAGTTGACAAAGCCACCGATATGGTGTAGCGTAGATTTGAGAGATGGTAATCAGGCGCTACCTGTGCCCATGAACATAGATCAAAAGGTAGAGCTGTTTAAGCAGTTGGTAGCTATAGGGTTTAAAGAGATTGAAGTAGGGTTTCCTTCTGCATCTGATACAGAGTTTAACTTCTTGAGAAAGCTGGTGGATGATGGCTTGATCCCCGACGATGTAACGATACAAGTGCTGGTACAGGCCCGGGAGCCTCTGATCCGTAGGACATTCGAATCATTGGACGGCGTAAAGAAGGCGATTGTACATCTTTACAACTCAACCTCAGCTTTACAGCGAAGAATCACCTTTAGCAATGCTACCAAAGATGAGATAAAAGCAATTGCGGTCAATGGAACAAAACTCATCAAGTCGCTATTGAATGAAGTGCCAGGTACAAAGATTACCTTTCAATATTCGCCAGAGAGTTTTTCTGATACAGAAGAAGATTATGCGGTCGAAGTCTGTGAAGCAGTTATGGATAGCTGGCAACCGACTCCTGAGCATAAGATGATCCTCAATCTTCCCTCTACTGTAGAGTGGAATATGCCCAATACGTACGCAGATCAGATAGAGTGGTTTTGTAGAACGATAAAAGATAGAGACTCGGTGATCGTCTGCCTACATACGCACAATGACAGAGGCACAGGTACGGCCGCTACAGAGCTTGGACTATTGGCAGGAGCAGAAAGGGTAGAAGGCACCCTGTTTGGCAATGGAGAACGCACAGGTAACTTAGATCTAACTACAGTTGCGCTCAACATGAATAGTCACGGCATACAAACAGGCCTCGATTTTTCTAATATTGACGAGATACGCAGTGTCTATGAAAAGAACACTGGCATGACGGTACATAAGCGACATCCTTATGCAGGTGAGTTGGTGTTTACGGCATTCAGTGGCAGTCATCAAGATGCCATCAAGAAAGGCATGGACTTGAGAAGTGATGTAGATACGCGTTGGGCGGTACCTTACCTGACGATTGACCCTATCGATCTGGGGCGTAGTTATGAAGCCATCATTAGAATCAATAGCCAGAGTGGTAAAGGAGGCGTCGCGTATATTCTAAAACGAGAGTTTGAATATGACTTGCCTAAAAAGATGCATCCTGAAGTAGGTATGTATATCAATGGGCTTGCAGACCAATATGGTAGAGAGTTATCTTTTCAGGAAATACAAACTGAGTTTCAAAAAGAGTTTGTCAATCGTAGAGACATCATCAACTTGAAAAAGTACCACATCAAGAAGATGACAGAGGAGGAGGTTCATTCTGTTGTGACACTTTCTTATAAAGGTGATGAGATGGAACTGGAAGGCAAGGGTAATGGCCCGATTAACTCGGTCGTGTATGCGATGAAGCAGCAAGGATGGAAGGATTTTAATCTGGAACAGTATCGCTCGCACTCTATCGGCAATAGCTCAGCTTCTATCTCTGTATCATACATCCAGATATCTTTGAAGTCCGATCCATCGATTAGGTATTGGGGTTGCGGCGAGCACACCAGTATCCGCAGATCTGGGGTCAATGCTTTAATCTCTGCGTACAACAGAGCTCAGATATTGAAAGGGAAGTAGGTTTTTTTGGTAACTCTAATTATATCGTCTTATACATTTAAACATACTTTAGATGAAAAAGTCTTTGACTGTAATCTGTTTGTTCTTTCTATTTTCTTGTCAAGAAGAAAGGGGTGTTCCGCCTGAAGAGTCTAAGGCAGATATCGAAGCTAGTATCGTAGCGGTAGTAGAAGGGGAGACCTATGCTTACATGGAGAAAGATTACAAAAAGTGGGCCTCATATTGGGATCATAGCAGTGATGTCTTGCGCTTGGATGTAGCTGATGGGATCTTCGCCCAGCAAAGAGGTTGGGATAAAAATGGCGGAAAGTTAGAATCCTTTTTCATTGAACATCCCGAACCCATCACTTCTACTTTTGAAAATACCAACTATCTAATCTTCCATGATACTAACTTGGCTTGGGTAGCCTTTGATCAAACTTGGACAACTGAGGAAGGAGCAGTAAGTGTAGCAAAAGCGACCATCACATTGATTAAAAAAGAAAGTGACTGGAAGATGATCTCATATACAGCTATTCAGTATGATGCCGAGGGAGACGATGTTGATACGTTGGGGAGGGACTAGGCTGTTCGATAAAATATCATCTGCTGGAAAATTGTCTGAACTATGATTTAGGATAATTAAATGATATACTATGATTATTTAGGATTTTACACAAAGAGAATTATCAGTCATGAATAATCAACGTTTGTGCAAAAGAACCCAAAGGGATCCATTCAAAGGCATCGGAAAACCTGAACCTCTTCGACAGAACTTAAAAGGATATTGGTCGCGCAGAATAACCTCCGAACACAGATTGGTATATTGGATCACAGGTAAAAAGGAAGCGCAACGCATCGAGATATTAACCTGTGAGTTTTATTATAGAAAGTGAAAGCAAGAGTTACTTGTCAACCTTGATAGCAAATCTGTGAAATCCAGTAATCTGATAAAATCCGTGATTCTAACATTTGATGATGTACAGAACTCCCAAGCAATTAACAAGTAAGGAAGACCGACAAAACATCCCAACCCTCTGCAACCTCCCACTTTCCTCCTCGTCCTTAGTATGAGTAAAACTCATACAATGAAAAATATACTGATCGTACTGTGTCTTATAACTCCACTTCTAAGCTCTTGTCAAAACAAAGAGAAACCGTCGTTAATAAAAGACCAAAAGATTGAAGAGTACATCATCGAGATGATGGATAATCATGATGTACCAGGAATGGCACTGGCGGTTATAAAAGATAACTCAGTGATACATAAAGGATACTATGGAAAGGAGAGTTTGGAAACGAAGAAACCCATAACGAGCGAGACTGTTTTCAAGGTGTTTTCTTTAACTAAGACTTTTGTTGCGACTGGTGTGTTTCAACTGATCGAAAAAGGTAAGTTGTCGCTTGATGATAAACTGTCGATGCATTTTGATGGTTTGCCTTCTACGTGGCAACAAGTTACAATTGGCAATCTTTTGTCTCACTCTTCAGGGTTGCCTGATATTCGACAGCTTATAACTGAACTTGAAGATGATTCTATTGAGGATAGGGAGTTTCTGGCTTTGCTTTATGATGTTGAAATGGATTTTGCTACCGGTAGCCAATGGAGTTATAATCAAACCAACTACATCCTTTTGAAGATGCTCATTGAGAAAGTATCGAACTCGAAGTTTGAGACCTGCATTCTTAATCGACAGTTTTCAAAATCAAAAGGTGGGAGTGTGCTTTTTTCATCAGGATCCAATATCAGTATATCAAACCATGCATCATACTATAGCTATGACAAAGAAAGCCAAGCGTTCGCTCCAAAGAAGGACTTCTCGGGTCGGAAAAATCACCCGTTAGCTGGACTGAATCTGACATTAGATGAATATATACATTGGAATCAAAGACTTGACAATGATGAACATATTTCAAAAGAGACCAAAACTTCTATGTGGACTCCCTTTAAGTTCTCAGAAAGCAATAGGCACTTCCTGTATGGATGGGATGTGTATACTGTAAATGACTATGACTCCTTCGGTTTTAGTGGTGGTGGCGTTAGTGGATTTAGAAAATTCGTTGATAAGGATCTATCAATTATAGTTTTAACTACAGGGTATAAAAACTACTCCATTCATGATATTATGATCGAGCGTATAGCGGGTATCATAGATACATCCCTTCATGATAAAGATGCGGTGTTAACAGAACAAGTCATGGGCACGTACTTTCTCAATGGCCCTGACCAAGACTATCAATCAATAGTCCAAGAGGTAAAGCAGAACAATCCTGGAACCCATCTGGAGGAAGTTTTTAAATCAATCGGTTATACGCTCTTCTTTCAACTGGATAGAAGGGATGATGCCATCCAGCTATTTAAGCTCAACGTCATAGAATATCCTGAGGCCTACGACACCTATGGAAGCCTTGGTTATCTATACTTTCTTACAGAACAATATGAAGTGGCCCGAGAGAACTATGCCAAAGCCTTAGAACTTAATCCTGATAATAGTTACTCGGAAAGGAGGATTAAAGAAATTGATTTGATATTGGAAGGGAAGAAAGAGTAGGGAGGATAGTAGAAAGGATATATATCATCTGCTGAAAAATCGTCTCAACTATGATGAAGATGATTTAATGATTCACTGTGATTATTTAGAATTTTACTCAAAGAGAACTACTAGTCAATAGAGCAGAGGCCCTTCTCAAAAGTTCGTTTGAAACTTGACAAGGCGGCTTTAGTCCCTTGATTTTTTAGTCAATTGAATAAACCTCTACATTTGTCAAAGAATTACTTAACAACTGCCCAAAACTGTCTGGATTAGGATTTTTATGATTTAAGGATGATAGGATTGAAGTCAAAGAGATAACGAGTAGGAATTTTGAAGCAGCTATGAAAGGCACAACTGTCTGAACCACGGATTAGAAGATGGTAGAATACGTTGAACATATAATCTAACTATCTACACAAATATCTTCAGCTGAGCAATTGTCTGTACCACAGATTATACGGATAAAAAGAAGACACAGATTAGCAAATGGGTATATTTAAGGCGATATCCATCCGCACCAACAAAAAACAAATGAAAAAATCCATTCCATACCTACTCCTACTTCTAACCTTCTACTCTTGCCAAACCAAGACAATCGACGCTGACCTGATCATCACCAACGGCGTTATCTGGACAGGTAATGAAAGTCAAGAATACGCTACGTCAATGGCCGTAAAGGATGGTAAGATTATAGCCATTGGAGAAGAGGAGGATGTACAATCGTTTGTTGGCGCTACAGTAACCCCGGTAGACTTAAAAGGACAATTTGTAGTGCCAGGTTTTATAGATGCTCATGTACACCTTATGACAGGCGGGCGAAGTTTGTTGAATGTTGATTTGAAAGATGCGGATACACCTGAAGAGTTTAGTAGGAGGTTAGTGGGTTTTGCAAAAACACTTAAACCCAATGAGTGGATCTTGGAAGGCAATTGGGATCATACTCTTTGGGGTGGCGAGTTGCCTCATAAAGATTGGATAGATGAAGGGACTGAAGATACGCCAGTTTTGGTGATGCGTCTTGATTGGCATATGGCTTTGGCAAATACAGCAGCACTCAAGTATGCAGGCATAGATAAGAATACACCAGATATAGAAGGCGGTGTAATTGAAAAAGATGAGGATGGAAACTTAACGGGTATCCTAAAGGACAACGCGATGAACTTGGTCTTGGATAGAATGCCTCCGATGACGCTTGAACAAAAGGATAAGTCCTTTCAAGCAGCGACAAGTTACTTTCTATCCAATGGAGTAACCTCTGTTCATGATGTGGATGGCTTTAACAAAGACTTTGAAAGTTATAGTACAGCTAAGAGATATCGAGCCTCAGACAAACTAAATGTACGCATCTATGCAGCAACGCCTCTTAACGAATGGGAGCAGTTGTTTGCCATGAAGGATGAAAGTGATGACTGGTTAAAAACGGGAGCCTTAAAAGGATTTGTAGATGGATCACTGGGTTCGCATACAGCTGCCTTTCATGATCACTACACTGACAATGAAGAGGACAAAGGCTTCTTTATCAATACTGAAAATGACCTATACAATTGGATCTCCGGTGCAGACAAGGCGGGCTTGCATATTTTGATCCATGCTATTGGTGATAAGGCGAATCATGAAGTATTGAATATTTATGAAAAGGTAATCCAAGAAAACGGAGCAAGAGACCGGAGGTTTCGAGTAGAACACGCGCAACACCTTGCACCTGAAGACATCCCAAGGTTTAGTGAACTCGAAGTGATCCCAAGCATGCAACCTTACCATGCCATAGATGATGGCAGATGGGCAGAAGACTATATTGGTTCAGAACGGATCAAGACGACCTATGCTTTTAACTCTTTAGCTAAAGCAAATGCTATGTTAGCTTTTGGAAGCGACTGGGCAGTCGCTCCAGCGGCTCCACTTTATGGTATATATGCTGCTACAACCAGAAGAACCTTGGATGGCAAAAATCCAAATGGCTGGACCCCAGAACAAAAGATAACAGTAGAACAAGCCTTAAGAGCGTACACAAGTAGCGCGGCATATGCTTCTTTTGATGAGGATGTAAAAGGTACACTTGAAGTGGGTAAGTATGCAGACTTCGTTGTTTTAAGTGAAAACCTTTTGCTTGTAGAACCCACTGCAATCAAAGAGGTAAGTGTTCTCGAGACTTATGTAAATGGAAAACAAGTTTATAAAAGTAAGTAGAAGCGTATCGGACATCAGAACACTCTACCTTCGACAACCGAACAAGTGGAGTTGTCATCTGCTCCAAAACTGTCTGTATTAGGATTTTTATAATTTAAGGATGATAGGATTATAGCCAAAGACCAGGAATCACGAATAGGAATTTTGGAGCTGCCATGAAAGGGCACAACTGTCTGAACCACGGATGAGAAGGATTAAAGGATTACACAGATTCCTCGCTTAGCCGAAATAAAAGAAGTACTGGGGAGTTGGAGTGGGTAATAGAACAGGTATCATCTGCTCAAAAACCGTCTGAACTATGATCAAGATGATTTAATGAT
>CALIHL010000093.1 GCA_938022935.1 uncultured Saprospiraceae bacterium | reverse complement strand
ATCCTTTTTGTAGATTGCAACTAGACACTACAAGTCGTTCTAAAGATCTCTCATGGAAATATTGAAAAGCCCCTTCACCCTACCCAACGGTACAATCCTCAGCAATCGCATCGCCAAGTCTGCGCTGAGTGAGAATATGGGCACAAAAAAGCACGCACCTTCCAAAGAGCTCATCCAAGTCTACAAAGAATGGGCCCAAGGGTCACCAGGACTTCTGATGACAGGCAATGTAATGATAGACTATAAAGCTATCGGCGAAGCTCGAAATGTAGTCGTCGAAGATGATCGTGATATGACATTACTTAAAGAGTGGGCCGACACTGTCAAAGGAACAGGTGTAGAACTATGGCCACAGATCAATCATCCTGGTAGACAGGCCATAGGCAAGATTAATAAAGAAGTAGTAGCGCCTTCTGCAGTTGCACTTCAGATGAAAGGTGTCAAGGGGCTTTTCTCAACGCCACGTGCGCTTACTGAAGATGAGATTCTCGATATAATAGAACGATATGGAAACACGGCTAAAATACTGAAGGAAGCAGGCTTCACAGGTGTGCAGATACATGGAGCGCATGGCTATCTGGTCAGTCAGTTTTTATCACCTATCAGTAATGTGCGCACTGATCACTGGGGCGGAAGTTTAGAAAATCGAGCGCGGTTTGTCATCGAAGTTTATCGAAACATTAGAAAGAAGGTAGGACCAAAATATCCAATAGGAATCAAGATCAATTCCGCTGACTTCCAGCGAGGAGGGTTTACAGAAGAGGAATCTCTGGAAGTGTTACAAATCTTAGATAAAGAAGGGATAGATCTCTTAGAGATATCTGGAGGATCATACGAGAATCCGGCGATGATGGGACACAACAAGAAGCAAAGTACCATCGATCGCGAAGTTTACTTTATGGACTATATCAAAAAAGCAAGAAAACATACCAGCAAACCACTCATGTTAACGGGTGGCTTTAGAACCGTATCATTGATGGAGGAAGCTCTATCAGAAAATTATCTCGACATCATAGGGCTTGGTCGTCCATTTTGCTTGTATCCACACATAGCTAATGACATCTTCCAAAATGGACTGAAAAGAGTCAAAACACCTACTCCTCTTACAGGGATTAAAGCGATAGACGCCATTGGCGGACTGGATGTGATCTGGTATGCGTTGCAGATAAGGCGTATCGGAGAAGGGAAAGGTCCAGATCCTCATCTGAGTGGCATGACTGCGTTTAGAAAGAATCTGTGGGTCACGATGAAAAAGTCGTTTTTTAAGAACTGATTCATCATCAAAAACATCACTACCATGAATAGAATAACGATCATTTTATCATTTGCCTTGAGCATGATCTTACTTACTGGTTGCTCGAAGTCAACATCCTTTCAACCAGAGAAAAGCAACAATTATAAAGTTGTCAACAGAACACTTCTGAAGCCAACTGATGGTATCAATATCATCTCCGTTGATGCCAAAGAAGGGGCTGGACTTGTGATCATACAGGACGAACAGTTTAGTAATGGGACGATAGAGCTTGAGTTACGTGGGGAGAACAAGCCGGGTCAGTCATTTGTGGGATTTGCATTTAACATCCAAGACGACGAGACCAACGAATGTGTCTACTTTCGGCCATTCAACTTTAGATCAGAAGATGCTAATCGAAGATCGCATAGTGTGCAATATGTATACCATCCAGAATATCCATGGAAGAGACTAAGAGACAACCATGAAGGGGTCTATGAGTCCGAGTTTGATCGACGTCCAGATCCAGATAGTTGGTTTAAAGTGAAGATCATGGTGGACCCTACGCACGTCAACGTGATAGATAGCGAGACCAATGAAGAGCTCTTAAAGGTAAAGAGGTTAGCTACTCAATCAACCGAAACTATAGGTTACTGGGTTGGACATAACTCGAGTGGACAGTTTAAGAATCTGAAGTTATCACGATCTTAATGATGGCAAAATCTCAGATGTTGACAAAAAAAAGGCCCATCGCAATGATGGGCCTCGATAAAACTCTTAGATGAATTAAGTTATATCACTTTGACATTAACTGCATTCATTCCTTTTTTTCCTTCTGCTAGTTCAAACTCAACTTTATCTCCCTCTCTTATCTCATCGATGAGACCTGTTGAGTGAACAAAATGATCTTTGGCTGAGCCTTCTTCGCTAATAAATCCAAATCCTTTGGTTTCGTTGAAGAATTTAACTACTCCGTTCATGTTTATTGTTTATTGTATTAGCAGCGAAGGTAGACCTATCTTGAGACATATGCTCAGATATTTGACCTCTCAACCGTTCTAAGCTTCTGGGTCTTTAGTCTCTGGTTCTTTGCTCACTTCTGCCTCAGGCTCCTTCTTCGCCTCAACTTCTGGGCCTTTATCTCCTTCTGCTGCAGGCTCTTTCTTAGGCTCTACCTTTGGTTTTGGCGTCTCTTTAGGTGCCATAGCTACGTTAACTGCATTAGCTCCTTTAGGCCCCATCTCTACTTCAAATATCACTCGATTGCCCTCTGCGATAGGCTCTGCAACATTATTGATATGTACAAACACGCTCTCTTTAGTCTCTATATCGTTGATAAAACCGTAGCCTTTCTCGTTATTAAAGAATTTAACAACACCTGTTCTGATAGGATCTAAAGGTGTATTGTCTCGTGGTGGTACACCTAACATTATATCCTCAGCCTTCACCTTGATCCTCTTAGTAGGATCTGGTGGTGTTGTTGAGAAGTTACCAAAATCGTCTACATATCTGATCTGATCTTCAAAGCTTAGCTTCCCTCTTTCTGCTTTCTCCATCTTACGCTGCTCGCGACGCTCCTTCTTGTCTTGCTTCTTTTTTCTGCGTTTTTTTTCTTTCTCTTTTTTACTAAATGTCTCTTGAGACTTGGCCATATTATACGGTTGGTTAAAAAAATATAGATAATCCCGATCCACCAGATCGATCTTTTCCTCTGGATTCTACCAAAGGTTGACGAAGATATTGAAAATATCCCGATTCAGTTGAACTTGAGCGGATTACATATATAATCCTAACGATACGAGCGCTTCAAAAGTTTCCTGCAGCCAAAAGTGGCCTTATACGCCATAATTTATATAGTTCTTACACGCACCTTCCGCTTCTTGACCTTAGTATTGTCAAGTATACCGATCAACTGACTTGCCTTCTGCTTGGGTACAGCGACAAAGGCGCATTCTCTTTTGAGCTCTATCAGCCCTAACTCGCCTTTCTCTAGTCCTCCCTGCTTGAAGAACATCCCAGCCAGATCTCCCTTGGATATCTTGTCTTTTCGACCTGCAGATACGTAAAGTGTTGTCCAGATCGGTGAAGTTGGCGCACTTTGCTCTTCGTCACTATCAAGATCCATAGCATCGAGACTTGCTTCGTCTACATACTCAGGTAGATCTTCTCCTTTGCCCCGTAGGATGTACACGTCACCTGCAGATTGCATCCTTGCGGTTCGTCCATTACGATGTATATACTCCTCTTCTCTATGCGGAAAGTGATAGTGTATGATTGAAGCGATATCACTTATATCTATACCCCTTGCCGCTAAGTCTGTAGCCAACATGATATTTGTAGAGCCATTTCTAAACTGTATCAGCGCGCGCTCTCGATCTCTTTGTTCTAAACTTCCGTGAAATACTCCATAATCAACATCTTTACTTTTTAGAAAATCACTGATTCTTGTTATCGCATCTTTATAATTTATAAAGACGATACACTTGTCTTGGCCAATAGAGCACAGCAACTTATACAAGGATTCTAATTTATCCTTACCATCACAGTTGACTACTTTATAATGTATGCCTAAGTCTGTACTTTCAGAATAATCAATCGTGACAACACTGTGCAATTGTAAGAACCCCGGTATGCGCTCTAAGGTAGTAGCTGAGGTCAAGATCTTCTTTTTGACTTTCGTCAAATATTCTAATATCTCAGTAATGTCTTCTTCAAATCCTATCTCAAGTGATTTGTCATATTCGTCCAGCACCAAGGTATTGATACCACTTGTCTCAAATGTTCCGCGACGTAGATGATCAGCGAGTCTTCCTGGCGTTCCAATTAGTATAGAAGGCGTATGTTGTAACTCAACTTTATCTTTTTTGATCGACCGTCCTCCATACACCACTTCTATTTTACAACCCGTACCCATATCTCGCGCTACTTGACCGATCTGTATCGCCAGTTCTCTTGTAGGCGATATAATCAAAGCTTGGACTCCCTCGACTTCTTTATCTACCGATCCAACTACGGGCAACATAAAGGCTAATGTCTTTCCTGTACCTGTTGCTGATATCAGGACAACCTCATCCTTTTCATTGATGGTCTCTATCGCTTTCTCCTGCATTGGATTAAGTGATTGGATATTCATCTTTTTCAAGATGCTTTGTTGATCTGTATTCATCAGCTTTTATCTTAAGTATTTGCTTGCTTTAGTTGCCCTGCTATATAACCAGTGCACCATGCC
>CALIHL010000092.1 GCA_938022935.1 uncultured Saprospiraceae bacterium | reverse complement strand
ATACCTCATCTTCCTTCTTCGTGATGCCCGCAAGTAGATATCTGTTGTCATTATTCTCTATATACCATTTGGTATCTATCGCATGAAAAGGAACGGATGTAAATCTCTGTTCTGCATCACCAACATCAAGAGCCTCTACTTGTTCGGTTTTATAAAGCAGACTGAGTCGTTCGACCATACCAGGCAAACTTCTTCTTCTGACGATCCACCTGAGGTCCAGCTTCTTTGGAAGCTTCACAGATTGAAGAGTTACATCGTCTGCATCTTCAGTCATCGTAAATGCCTCCACGGTTGGAAACTCTACCCCACCAAAGTCATCAATATTGTAATCATACAATCGGATGACCATCGTCAACAGTTTGGCATCATCCTGAAAAGGAAGTGCATTGATGAGCTTCTTGTTTTTGTATTTAGAAGGGACCACATGTACTGTAAAGTCAGATCCCACATCGACACTATCTCGATCGCTTAGAAAAGGATTGGGCTTACCGCTATCAGTAATGATCTCATGATCAACAAGAGAACCTTGCGTTGCATTATCTCCAAGACTATAAACATTAAAACTAAAGTATCTTGTATCTGGAAACTTACCCTTGATTCTAAATCCAATATCATCATTGGTTCGAACCATCGTGAAGGTGAAGTAGTTCGCGTACTGATCTGGCAAGATGCCAACCGTTGTATCTCTACCTAAGTATGACTGCCAGACTGTATTGTCAGGGATTGTACTTCCACTATTCAGGTAGGAGATGATACCAAACCACGCGATGACCAATACTACGATTAGCCCAATTAGGATGTTTCTAATCTTTTTCAAATATCAGAATGAACGTTGGTAGAACAAAGATTAACAGCCAATTGAGTTGCCTATTACAAATTCAAAACTTTGCTGTACTGCTTGACCGCTTGCATCTTGTGCAGGTTTCCAATCAGGCATTTGCTGGATAGCCTTTAGCACTATAGCATCAATATCCTTGTCTTTAGAGGTTTCCGAGATGATAGATTGTGTCACTTTACCACTTTCGTCAATTGTAAACTTGACCATGGCTAATTTTATGTTCCCTTCTTCAGAAGCAGGCAACATATCTACAGTGTTATCTTTTAGGTAGCCCATCAAGGCCTCACGTCCACCGACATATTCTGCTTGAACTGTTGGGACAACCGTTAGTTCAAAATTGAGCGTCTTCACTTCTAACTTCTTCTTGAGGAAATCACGCTCGTGATACTTAACTTCTATTCTGATATCACTTCCTATATCTGCATTATGGATAAGATCTTTTTGTTCTTCATTGAGGACATCATTGTTGCCTTCCGCGACCATCTCTTTTCCATCATGTATGGTTGTAACCTCTGCAGAGATATAGTCATCTTGATTGATCCATGAAGATGGATATCCTGGATTGATATCCTTCATCGTCTCAGCATTCGCAAGCTTCTCTTGTGGGATTGGCTTGCCCCAAGTGCCGCGTATGTCGTAGCCCATCTCTTGAGCATCAAGTGAATGAACTGAAAGTGTTAAGCAGACAATATATATGATAGCGCGCATCTCCTGATTCTTAATAATTCAAAGCAAATTACAAAATATAAGCCACTCGTAAATCTAAGTACTCAACGAGTGATTGAAAAAGTCCGAACGTCAGTCATAAAAGTAGCTTTGACACAAGTAATCTCGATGACTTGATAGCTCTTATCTCCTATTGTTAAGGTTTCATCTTCTTCCTTATACTCCCAGCCAAAATCAAGTGATCCATCGTCAAAAACACTTGATTCAGTTGTAGACCCACTTCCATTACTATCAAAAGTCACGTTACCTTCTTCAATTGTGGAGCTTAGTGATGGAGTATCCCATGTACCAGCTATGCTGAACTTGAACTTCAGTGCAGGCAAACAATCATCTATATCTACAGAATTGCAACTTAAGAGCAAGAATGGGAGAACAAGAAAACGAGACATCTGAGATTCCTTGAAGGTCATATACTACTTTAACGATATAAAAAGTTAGTTCGTGCAGTCCACCATCAGTATAGTTAGAGCAGCCCCTTTACTTGTGGCAAACCCTTCATGAAGCGTTATCTCATCAGGCGCTTTGAGCGTATATGCACCCGTTCCTTCAATTGTGACGTCACCGAAGCCACTCAGGTTTCCTGCATGAATATAGTTGGAAGAACCTAGTTCCAAAGGCACCACATCGGTATTCTCTAATTGAACATCACTAAGACAATCAGTATCAGTACCATCATCCAATGCGCCAATCAAGAACTGACTATACCCTTCTATATCTTCAAAGGTTATCTTCCTCTGACCAAATTGTACGATATCAGCGGTATCAATAACCTCCCATGCATCATCACTAAATACTGGACGCCCATAAAGAACGATCTTATTAGGTGACTCAACATCACTAGGTGACAAGTGATCGGATATTGTAAAGCTGATATCCCCTTTAAAGGTTCCTTCTCCATATCTATGAACCGCCCAATATTGGCTATCCATTAGTCTCGGTGCATTTTCTGGCGCGGCATAAGGAGACAAGTCGATTCTCGACACTACAATCTCCGCTCCGTTCTGACTTTCATAGTCTAACTCGACTCCTGTTTCTTCGAATTGTACAACTGCATCTTCTTCAAACTTTGAAGTGCTTTTCCCACCTCCAATGGGAGCTGACGACTGATTTCTTTCTGATGTGTTGATGAGTGAAGCGTGATACGTGCCTGATTTATTGATAGCGATCTCAGCCTCTTCGTTAAACTGATAGTAAGCTATTAGATCTGGATCTTGTTCTGGATTCTTAGTCAAGTGCATCTGTTCTTTAATCTCCTTATCGGTTAAGGATCTTTTCCATATGGCAATTTCGTCGATCAATCCATTGAAATACTTGCTGTAATGACCTTTACCGATATTCAAGAAACTAATGGTCGCAAGTTCATGCTCAATATGTTGTACCCAGCGTTCATCATTGAGATACATCACCACTGAGTCTGGTGACATCACAAAGGCAACATATGACCACTGATCCGGGACAGGAGCCAAAGAACTTCTTCCAGCCCAGCCACTTGTTGAGTTAGGCCAACGATAATATAGATGCCCTGCCCAATAATTCCATATGATACCAAGCGTCTGATCATTGCAGTGTGCACACCAAACCCCGTTAGATACGATACCAGCAAATGCATCTTGAGCCCCTTCTGGTTTCATCCAAGCCGTGATCGTCAAAGTATTGGTTGTTAGATTAAAGTCTTCAGTTTCTAATCTTCCTTGGCCCGATTTATCAAAACTCATCGCCTCGCCTGGCACGACATCTGGTTGATCACAAGCAGCACCTATGTTTACCATATTCTGAATCGTTTTAGCATATGTCTCCCCACCTTGAGTTATCGATAAGTTGACGTCATATGCACCAGAAGAGATATAAATAACTTTAGGATTTCTAACTTCTGCGTCACTGACGTAATCAGCACCTGGAAAGCTCCAAGACCAATCAGCACCAGTATGATTGAGTACAGAATAGTCATCAAAATATACAGTATCGCGTGAACATTGATAATTGCTCTTTCGAGAAATGGGTTGAATGAGGTTATCACTCAATACAGGAGTGTCAAACAAAGCTGAGCCATAAACTCCTCTTGAACCAGCTATTCTAATCTGACTTTCTTTATAGAAAGGCTTCATATAACTCAACGAAGCATTTGGCGGTATCCCTTCAAAAAGTGGTTCCCAATCTGACATCGTATTGTTTCTATAAAAAACGCCTCTCGTAGCCAGTAGATACACACCACCATCTGTACCATCAATATGAAGTACTTTTCTAAAGTTATACCCGGACAAAGTATTAGTCCATAGGTTTGTCCATGTTGCACCTCCGTCTTCTGTTTTTGCAATTCTTATGTCAGGTCCAGAATTTCTATTGTCGCCACCTATAAAAACGATATCCGGGTTTTCGTTAGAAACTGATATCTCAGCATTGGCCAAAGAGTAGTCTGATGGAAGCGTTACTCTTATAAAATTAGCACCCATGTCGCCAGACCTATAAAGTAATCCCCCACTACTATGATCGGTAATCACATACATGACACTATCAGCCGCTCTTGTAAGGGATATGCCTCGTACATACTCATTGTCAAATGTAAAACCTGAAACAGATCTCCAGCTTTTACCAAAATCATCTGATCTCATCACTGTGTCAGCAAGTCCCACAAAGTGAGTCTGGGAAGCCGTTAATGATGTTGTCATCGATGTCCCGTCATATCCATTCTGATTAGGAACTATGTTGTAATTAAAGTTAACTGTCTTCGCTAATTGATCGTCATGTAAGATCTTACCATTAACGCTACCATATCCTTTAGAAACCATCTTATCAGCGTTAGGTGCTGACAACAATGAGAAGGATGGCTCGGCGCCACCATGATTGAGATAGATACCAGATTCATAGGTGTCTGTTCTGACAGATGTGCCATTGTGATAATGTGTTCCTACTTGTGCATCACGGTTCCAACCTTGATCAAAACTCCAAAAGCTAATAGCATCGATACCGTTGGACTTTACTTCGTAGTTTTGAAAAGTCTCATCATCAAACTTTATAATCCCGCCATCATTGGCCACCCACAAGTCTGCACCATTGAACAACACTTCTTGAACATCAGCGTGACCTAGATCAGAGATGTCTACATTATAAGTCTTGGTTTCAAATCCATCTGTAGTTACCCATTTACCTTGAGTGCCTAAAAAGACGAGATTACTATCGACATCAGACATCTCGATATCCCAATCATA
>CALIHL010000091.1 GCA_938022935.1 uncultured Saprospiraceae bacterium | reverse complement strand
GAAACTGTAGCGATTGTGCTATTGTGCTTTTGAGCAATCGCATTTACGACAGCGAGAACATTCTGATACGCTGACCATCCTCCAGCCGCATCTATAAACCTCTTGTACTTCATCTGAGACCATGTTTCTAATTCTTCTTGTTTGGGCTCAGGTTTGTTTAGCCATCGTTCGCTTATAAATCCTCCTGATAAGGTGCCATAAGCGAGTATCTTGACGCCGTATTTATTGCAAGTTGCAGACATCTGATGCTTCGCTCTTTGATCTACCAAAGAGTAGCTGATCTGATTCGTGATGATCTCAATGCCACTTGCAATCGCTACTTGTAAGTGCGGTGCATCAAAGTTGGTAACGCCAATATGCTTGATGATGCCTTCTTCTTTTAATTCTTGTAACCAAAACATACTGTCCAGCCATTCTGGATCACAGTAATTCCATGCGTGATATTGAAGGAGATCTAACTGGTCTGTTTTCATGCGATCTAAAGAACGGCTAATAGCGGTTCTTACTTGTTCTTTAGAATTGACTTTTGGTGTCGGGACCCACTTTGTAAAGAGCTGTACTTGCTTGCCTAACGGATCATTGTTTTTAAACGTGCCCGTTATGATCTCAGCAGAACCATAATGATCTGCCATATCAAATGATGTGAAGCCCGCTGCTACGTATGGTTTTAAAAACGCACTCGTTTTTATTGGGTCGAGTGTCTTGCCATCTCTTTCTAAATCAGCTATCTGCCATAGACCTGTAAGTACCCTCGATATAGATAAGTCATCAGCCAGCTCGTATCGTTCTATCACGGATTATTCTTTTGGGAGTTTTCTGAAAAGTTGAGTTGTGTCAATCCCTTGTTTTTTTATTGAACTGAGTTGGGTGAAGTAGATCAAACTGCCCAGTCCCATGACAATGAGCCATATCCAAGTAGAATGAAAATACCACGCATCAACATCGCTGCTTAGATCCTTGGCAGTGTGTATAATTAGAAAGAAAAGCAAGATGATCGATCCAGCCCAACCAATGATAAGTTGATAGATTCTTTTCTTGCCAACTTTGATTTCATTAGCTAACGAAGGGTTTGCTTTTTTGATGGTGATCAGCGTTACACACATTAATAAGAAGTTGACCATCATAGCAGTAACCATAATGTCGATACCTAAGAAAAAGTCTCCAGCAAAATGACTACCCATAACGCCAATACTTGCGATGACTCCACTAAAGGTTAATGCTATGTGTGGCGTATGAAACTTGTCATGCACTCGAGCAATAGCCTTTGGAAAAACACCATCCTTTGCCCAAGCAAACATCAACCTGGAAACAGACAGTAACATGGCCGGTAGATCGTTGATCAATGCTATAGCAGCTCCTAATAGAATTGCTACGGATAGACCCGTTGGCAGAACATAGCTGAGCATCCCCGGAGCCGACACATCTTTTGTCAATGCTTCTTGTGCTACAAATGACCAAGGCACAACATGATACACTGCAGATGTAAATAGAAAATAGAATGTGCCAACAATCACTATCGCCAGACAGATGGCTAACGGAAGTGACTTAGATGGATTCTTAGCTTCTCCTCCAGCTTGCGCTATAGAATCAAATCCTATAAAACTTGAAAACAACAAGGCAGCCGCACTCAAAAAGGTTCTCCAATTGAACTCTTGTGAAGTAGAGCTTAGCAATGTAACATTGTCTTTTTCTAATATAGCTTTTGCAAAATCATCCTGATCAAAATAGAACCCAGCAACAATAACAATGGCACCTAAAGCAAACATTAAAAACATCATAGGGATCAATGTCCTTTCGTATGCTTTGGCTCCTCGCAAATTGATATATACAAAGAGCCATATCAATATCAGTGCAATCGAGACTCTTATCCAACCCACTTCTAAAGTCATGGCAATATGCTCCCAGTCCAAAGCTATCGCAACATCCCTAATAAAAGGGACGATGATATAAGCGATCACTCCAATCACAATAGAAAGTCCAAACCATTGCGAGAAGCTTGCTATAAATCCTAAATATGGATTGAGTCCTCTGCTGGCATAGATATAACTCCCGCCAGCTCGTGGCATCGCAGAGGCCAAGATGCTATATGCAAAAGCAGCAAGTAGAGCTGGTATCGCTGCTAATAAGAACGCAGGAAGAACGTAGGGTCCGATACCTTCGACATTGCGTTGTATCATGAATGGTACTACATTGATAGATGCACCAAGCATAGAGCAGATCCCGGTTGCTGCGAGCCCTAAGATGCCTAATCGCCTGATCAAACGGGGTTGGTCTGTGGTATGTGTGGTGGTTGCCATGAGAAAGAACAAGATAGGTAAGAATATGAGAAATTGGTTTTGATTTGTTTGTCATGATGTAGTCATGTTAGTGCTTTTGTTAGTGTGTGCTTTAATTCTTATGCTTTATATATACTAATTCAACTTTTTAGAAAAGTTGATCAAAATCGTCTGATTTAAAACGCTGTAAAAAAGTTGTAAATGGTAGCCAGATAAGAGTGAATACTAAGTCAGCGTGCAAAGGAAGCATGTCTACTAACTTTCAACTTTTTCAGCCTGTGCGAGTTTGGCCGCTACCCAAATCATCCATGGCCTCCCTTAAAATGATCACTCCAAAACCAAGGAGCTCCAGAGGAGCGAAATAATGGTAAACGATGGCGTCGATATCGGTTGTGGTTTATCAGGATTTTGTTTGGCGTGTGTTTTTGATTCAAAAACCATGGCAAACAATCTTGTCTGGATGCAATTTGAAAATTACGGTTTTCTTAATCTTTATAAGAATTGTATGTAGCGATTAGCTGCTTTAGTTCAAGCGTTTAATTAGGATGGGAAAGCATCGGGGTGTGAAACCCTCTGTCTACAGATTACGGACATAAGCACCCCAGCACATAATCACTAATAGCACATTCTTAAAATTCCGGGCAGATACGATCTTCGTTTTCGTGCTCACCGATGTAGGAGATGGTGAACTCGAAAGTGTTTTGGCCCAATGAAGTGCCGCTTAATTTTCTGAGGTGGTAGTCATAACTGAAGCCAATCAGCAAACCACGCTGTTCGAAGGCAGCAGAGATGATGAAGTCAGTAGGTTGGAAAGTCGTAAGGTTATCTGTTGCACGTATCCATCCTCCTAAGTGTAAAGCTACTCGGTCGGCATCTATGAAGTTATACTTCAAGTTAGAACCTACAATCGTGGATGACGCTTGGCCTTGCTTTATATAGATGGCTCGTGGTTGTATCGCCAAAAGTGGACTGCGCCTTACAGAGAAACCTCCATGTAAGGTCAACTTAGGATCTAAAGTAAAAGGTAAGAACTCTTCCCCGATGGATAGATCACGATCGAAGAAGGAAGTATTAGGTTTGTTGAAGTGATGGAATGCGACTCCTAAGTAGTAGCCTTTATCACTTGCAGGTTGTGAAGCTAAGTGTAAGCCGATCGATAAGTCGCCATAACCAACTGAGTTTGAAGGAAGTGCCTCTGAGGTGGGTTGATTGAATTGATCTACACCGTTGTACTGATCTTGAAAAGTTAAGTCTTCATAATTGATGCCTCGTTGACCTAAGCCCATCTGAAAGCCTGCGCTTAAGTAGGTATGGCTACCTAACAACTTGTGATATGCCCCAAAAGCTGACAAGTGATTAGTGTTATAATCATATAGCCCAACTCTATCTGAGAAAAACTGCAAGCCTACAGCTGCACGATCATTGCCGCCGCTGTATGATCCTTTCTTGTTCCGTATCGTAAACTTCACATCGCCACCAGCACTAAAAGTTGTGAATGGCTGCTCAATTGCACCATTCCATTGGGTACGGTAGCTGGACATCATCCTGTACGTCCCTGAGTGCGAGCCTGTTAAGGCAGGATTGAGATAGATAGGATTACCATAGAACTGACTGAATTGTGCATCTTGCCCGTGCAGCATGTTCACGCTGAGCATAAGGATACTGATCCAAAAGCCACTCTTCACTATACGATCCACAAAGTGCATATGGTCCTTAACGATTGTTATTGGAGTGTAGTATAACGTATGGTAGGGTTCACTGCGAGGCGCTGATGAGATACGTCACTTATCTATGTTCAATTCTAAATTATTGTGTTCATATTTTTGCATGCCCAAAAATAAGAACCACAAAAAGGGCCCTCTCTGTAATGTATTTATCAAATCGATTTGATCGACCTGATACCAGAAGAAACTTGCTAAATCGGGTCCATGGTTTCCCGATTTTTAACGCAAGTCTCGTCTTAATACCGTACAGAGCGAAGCAGTCCGAGAAATTGTGCTCTGGAACGAATTCTTAGAACCATTTGATTAGTGACTAAAGAAGAAAAGGGAAGCAATGGATGATTTGGGTGGCGGCCAAGCTCGCACAGGCTGAAAGAGTGGATTGGTAGCATAATCGCTTCTTTAGCTCAATGAATTAGGAAGTAAAATATATAGGATTCAAAACCAAGCCACTGTTTCTCAGTGTTTAAATCAGACGATTTTGCTCAACATCCACAAGTGGTTCGCTTAGTCAAATGCCTCCCAGGCATTTGGTCTTGTCTTAGCCAAGACTGCACTTCACTCATATAAAAAGTTGAAAGATGAAAAGAAGAATAAAGATGATTATTAATACAGCAGGTAATTAGAGAATCCCGAAATGTTAGTGCGACTCTTTGCGAATAGACTTCTCCGCTTTGGTTCCGCCGGTTGGCGGACAAGTTGAAGTGTCTAAAGTAGAATGACTGGTCTAAATATGGAATGTAAGAGGACAGATAGATTCATTAATCTAAGAGTTCATATCTTGGTCAAACCAAGTGATCTAAGATTGAAAGGTAAGGTAACTACAGTATTGACAGTGTGTCCGTTGCGGGCGAAGCCAGATGATGCTTCTGAGATGATTACACAGCTATTATTTGGCGAAAGCGCAACTGTCCTCCAACAACACAAGAAGAACTGGACGAAGATCAAGCTTGATTATGACGGCTATGAAGGATGGATCGATACGAAGCAACTGACAAAGATCAAGGAGCGAAAGTCGGTAGGGAGTGCGTATAGTCTGGAGTTATTTGATACGATATTTGCGGATAAGAAAAGCACGTGGATCACGATGGGGGCGGAGCTGCCGGCCTATGATGGGATGATCAGTAAGTTGGCGGAGGTGAACTATCGATTTAGTGGACAGGCGATCAAGTCAGAGGATATGCATGTGGATGGTGAACTCATCGAGAAGCTGGCACGTCGACTGATCAATACGCCCTATCTATGGGGAGGACGGACACCCTTGGGTATCGACTGCTCGGGATTTACACAGTTGATATATAAGTGTGCGGGATTGGCTATCCTTCGCGATGCTCAGGATCAGGCAACTCAGGGCGAGACGATCGATTTTGTGACAGTAGCACAGCCCGGCGATCTGGCATTCTTTACTAAGGCGACTGAGAAGATCACCCATGTGGGTATCATCCTTCCTGATATGCAGATCATCCATGCGTCGGGACATGTCCGCATAGATGCGATGGATCACTATGGTATCTACAATCGAGAAATAGAAGAGTACACGCACAGGCTTAAGATTATAAAGAGGTACTTTTAGCGGCCTAAGTCAAGCTTATGTATCACAACCCGTTTATCTACTGCCCCAAGTGTCGATCTGAGATGGCTCCGGGACTTAATAACTATAACTCTTGCAGCTCAGAGACATGCAACTTCGTGCAATATGAAAACCCTACACCTGTCGTCGCAGCAGTCGTAGAACACGGCGATAAACAAGTTGTACTGGGGCACAATGCACTTTGGCCTAAAGGCTGGTTTGGGTTGATCACAGGATTTGTGGAGATGTATGAAGATCCAGCAGGGACGGTGATCAGGGAGGTGAAAGAAGAGATCGGCCTCGATGCGGAGATTGTATCCTTTATCGGGCACTATACCTTTAAGCGGATGAATCAGCTTATCATCGCTTATCATGTCAAGGCGACGGGAGAGATCGTTCTTACGGATGAGATAGATGAGGTCAAGGTAGTTCCTTTCGATCAAGTCAAATATTGGCCAGCAGGAACAGGATATGCCCTTCGTGATTTGCTTCAGTCTTTAGGCTACGATCCACAAGAGCGGCCCTTTAAATAAGGAGTGAACACTTTAGTCTTAAACTGAGTTAAACGTGGTATGAGTGATTTAAAATTAGCAACAATCGGTGGTGGCTGCTTTTGGTGTACAGAAGCGGTATTTCAAGATCTTAAAGGTGTGCGATCAGTTACATCAGGATATGCAGGAGGGCATGTCGAGAATCCAACCTACAGACAAGTATGTGGTAAGTTGACTGGCCATGCAGAGGTGATACAGATCGAATATGATCCAGAGGTGATTAGCTTTGAGACTTTGTTAGAAGTATTTTGGACGACTCATGATCCTACAACGCTTAACCAACAAGGCGCCGATAAAGGCCCTCAATATCGATCAGCCATCTTCTATCATGATGAAGAGCAAAGAGCAGTGGCTGAGCGATCAAAAGCTGAAGTGGCACCAACCCTTTGGTCCGATCCTGTCGTTACAGAAGTAACTGCATTTTCTAATTTCTATGCTGCAGAAGCAGAGCACCATAACTTTTACAAACGGAATGGTAACTTTCATGGCTACTGTACAGTTGTGATCACACCTAAGGTGTCTAAGGCACGGCAGAAGTTTGCCGGGTTGATGAGGTAAGGTGTTGCTTCGAATATGGTTTTACAATTTCCGAAGCCTTCTAAAAATCTACATATAAAGAGCGTTGGTTGAGCGAAGTTGAAAGCCTATTGAATATTTAGCTCCAACTCCGCCCGACACCATACCTCTTAAGCCGCTTG
>CALIHL010000090.1 GCA_938022935.1 uncultured Saprospiraceae bacterium | reverse complement strand
GGATCCATATCTATACTTGTCTTTGAAGCGCATCGCTTGCTCGTAGATAAGTGGGTCAGCTCTTTTAGTTTGTCGACCTCCAGATCTTGATCTGATGTTTTCTCTAAGCGGACGGATATTAAAAGAGTTGGCTCCGAGTCTATTAAAGCTATCATTCATAGAGAAGAGGATGCTATCTATGGCAGTCAATATACCTACAAGGCAAGTGATACCGACAGCGATGATCATCAGTGTTAGACCTGTCCTTAGAAAGTTAGTCTTTAATGATCGTAAGGCAATCTTTATGTTTTCAAATAGATTCAATGACTTCTTCTTCTATCCATAGTGAGGAGCTAAGATAACGCTGCTGTTGTCTTTAGTATGAAAGAGTAGATATAACCTTTGATTTCATAGACCAATATTATCTAAAGTTGCCTGTTATGACTTCTTGTATGTCGTCATGGATGTGCTTGTTAGCCGCTATGACCTGTCTACCAAAGACAAAGTTATCACCTCCATCAAAGTCGCTGACCATGCCGCCTGCTTCAGTAACGATCAGCGTGCCGGCTGCAACATCCCAAGCGTTGAGTGTCGTCTCATAATAGCAATCGAATCTTCCGCAAGCTACATAAACAAGATCCAGCGCTGCCGAGCCCATCCTACGGATGCCTCTTGCATATCTCATGAAGTGCCCTAATGTTCTGATCAAAGGAGCAACGTCATCCACCTTATAAGGAAATCCCGTGGCGATCAGTGAAGACTTGATCTCTCGGGTCTCGCTGACTGATATGGGCGTACCATCTAAGTATGCACCACCTCCTTTCCAAGCATAAAAGCATTCTCCAGAATATGCGTTAAGGACGATGCCTACGACTATCTCTCCATCAACCATAAGGCCCACGCTGACAGCAAAGTGCGGGATATGATGTAGATAGTTACTGGTTCCGTCGAGTGGGTCGATGATCCAAGTTGCTTCTTTGGTCTCTTGCTTGATCGTATCTTCTTCAGTGATAAATCCCGATTCAGGCAAGATCACTCGTAGACCTTCGACAAGTTGTTTTTCCGCTTCTTTGTCTACATATGATACCAGACTATTGAGATCTTTAGTTTCGATCTGAGATTGGGTTACTTTGTTGAGTTCGTCTTTGATAAATACTCCAGTAGATTTAATCAGAGGTATCGACAACTCACATATATTCTTATAATCTTTGCGCTCCATTAATTGCAAAAGTAACGTGTCAAACGTTAGCATGACCTGTAATCTTAATTATGAGTAGAAGACGTAAGTTGGAGAAGTTTGCAACCATCTTGAAGTATCCACATGTCTATGAGATGACCGAGCCAGGAAGTGAGTTGGTCAAGCAGCATATAGACGTGACTAAAGACATGAGAGGGCAGTGGAATAATCATGCGTTCGCTAAGCCTCAACCGCTTTGTCTTGAGTTGGCTTGCGGTAGGGGAGAGTATACTTTGGGACTTGCACGTCTGGAGTCAGATAAGAATTATATCGGGGTAGATATCAAAGGCGCAAGGATCTATCAAGGTGCTACCATCTCACTTAAAGAAGAACTGACCAATGTTGCCTTCTTAAGAATCCGGATAGAGCAGATCGCATTATACTTCAATCCAGGAGAGATAGATGAGATATGGATTACCTTTCCGGACCCATTTGCTGCCAAGCCAAACCGTAGATTAACAGCTCCAACCTTCTTAGATCGATACTATGACTTGCTGGCTCCAGGAGGTTTTGTAAACCTTAAGACAGATGATACAGATCTTTACGAATATTCTGTTGAAGTAGCTGAAGCACATGATAAATACCGCATTGTAGAGCAAAGTGATAATATCTCAGAATTGCGTCTTTCCCGTCCAAAATTAAATATCCAGACGTATTACGAAAAACTACATTTATCTCATAATAAAACCATAAAATATTTGCTTTTAGTAAAAAATGACTGACTTTTGCAGTATTAAATTTGGTTACTATTAGATAAAGTGGCCGTCTTAATAAACAAAGAATATTTTATTACCATTTTAATCAATTGATTTTTGACGCTGATTACCCAATTTCAGAGTCAAGTCCTAAAAAAATTGTCATTATGAAAACTAGTATGGCATACAGATTATACCGATTGTATTTCAACTCTAATTCTAATAACCATCAGTTATTTGGTAATAGAGTGTACAACCCGATTAACGAAGAGAACGGTGTTATATCTACACAAGCTCAAGCTTCTGTTTTGCGCGTAGTTCTTATGGTTGCAGCGATCGCGACGATTGCTTCTATAGCGTCGGTTTAAGAAGTTACTCTTCAGCTATAAGTTTGGTATTTGATAATAGAGAATAGCTCTACGTAGGAGAAGTATGTTATCCCACCAACGATAACACTTTCGCTAAAATGTGCTTTTGACCTGCCGCATCTCTTGATACCAAGGAAGTGCACGCGCTTCGTCGTATACCTCTTTCGCTTCTTGAGCTTTTCCTGAAGCTTCCAGTATATACATGTGATTATCGTAGTACTTCCAGTCGTACGGGAAGTACTTCTGACATAGCGAAGACCAGAACACAGCCTTTCTGTGGCTCGACTCATCTTCATACAACGCAAAAAAATCACTGCTGATCTCGAAGAGTTGATCAGCGATTGATTTTGATATCGTATAGATCTCAGATAAACTATCTATTGTAGGTGTGAGCGTAGTTTCAGTTGGGGTAAGGGTTGTTAGGTCGTCGCCAAATGATGCTTTCATATCCTTCATCACTTCTTCCTGCAGCATTTTATACTTTGTTTCATCCGCTCTCTTTACTTCCTCAGGTCTGGTAGGGATGATATATTCATCGATCAGATAAGTCGCAAACGTTCGGTATTGATCCAAACTATTCTGCTTGTAAAAACCCAAGTACAGATTGTCTATCCGTCTTGGCTTAACACCTTCTACACCTTTCAGTATCTCCAATGCTTCCTCAAATTTTGGGAGGTCATTGCTCTTCTGATATCCTTGAAGCCTGGAGTAGATAGCTTGCTCAGTTGTACTCTTCCAGCTGACCCACTCTTTGCTATTGCGTCTTAGATATATCTCAGAGTATCGCAATGATGTCGTCAGCGGGGCCAATCTACTCAAGTAGGATAAGTCCATTCTTGATATCTCTCCCATGACCAGTCTTAGATCATTCTCATCGATGCTCTCTATTTTATTAAGGTAGCTCATGGTGAGATGCTCCTTACCTTCAAATGTATGCAGCCGCGTAACATCCAATATGCGATTCAATTCTTCTCTAGTATAACTGCCATGAACGTTAGATTTTACGCCATTTAAGAAGTCATACTGCTCGTAGAGCTCGATCGTTTCTTCTCCAAGATTGAGCAGCTCATACTTGTTCTTCAATCCAACAAACTTGCTGATCTCAGTTCCATTCTTATCGACGTATATAAGTGTGGGATAAGCTTTAACGCCATATTGATTGGCTATCATCGTACCAATACCGTTGTCCTCAGCATTGACCTTGACCGTGATAAATGTCTCGTTGTAATAAGTACTGACTGCCTCATCGGGAAATACGTCCTTGTCCATCTTTATACACGGCCCGCACCAGGTCGTATAGACATCTAAGAAGATTACCTTGTCATTAGCTTGAGCCTTGGCCAGTATCTCTTCCCAAGAGCTTTTATCCCAGTTTAGGCCCTGTGCAAACATCAGGCTAATAGACATAGTTGCTAACGCCAATACTAAGAGGTACTTCATAAAGTAAATATGATCATTATTATCTGGCCCTAAAAACTGTGATTCATAAATATAACTTGATCACTCAGCAATGATTATGATGAATGGCGGCCTTAACTATACTTTATGGATAGAGGAACATGTTTTTAGGTATCATCATATCAGAATACGTATCTTTGGGTAAAAGTATACGTATGAATACTAAATTAACCTTGTCGCTGAACAAGTCCATAATAGAAAGGGCAAAGCTCTATGCCAAAGGTCACAATCAAAGTTTGTCTCAGATCATTGAATCTTATTTAGAGAAGATAACGTCTAAAAATCCAGAATTGGGTGATCCAGAATTGGACTCAATAAGAGGTATTATCAGTTTGCCTGATGACTTTGATGTTAAGAAAGAAGGCAGAAAGTTAAGGATTGAAAAGCATGGCTAAACTCAATTTGTTTCTTGATACCAATATCATCATTGACCTCTTAGCTGACCGCAAGCCATTCTCTAACTCGGCATATAGTATTTTCAAAGAGGCCAAGTTGGATAAATGGGATCTGTTTACTTCGTCGAACTCTATCATAACCGCATTTTATATTCTTGAAAAACAGATAGATGCAACGCATGCCAACAAGGCTATAGAAACCATTTTGAAAAGACTACAAATTCAAGATCTTGATAAGAAAGGCTTATTGATCGCATTGAAATCAAAAACAGTAGACTTAGAAGATGCAAGTCAAATAGAATGCGCTTCTAAAAGTGGAAAGATTAATTACATCGTTACCAGAGATAAAAAAGGATTTAAACATTCAATAATTGAAATTTTAAATCCAGACGAATTAATTGAACTAAAGTATAATTGACCACTTATTTTCTATGGCTAACTCTTTCTACCTTTCTCTCTTCATTTTAACCCTAACATCCATAGCCACAACAGACTCTGCTGCCCAATCACTAAACACTCATTTAAGATCCAACTGGGATGACAACAATCTGCTTTTCAGCAGAGGGCATGCCTATTCAGATGTCTGGGGTTATGTTGATGAGAACGAAAGAGAATATGCTATTGTCGGTGCACTTGATTATACAATATTCATAGATGTCACTGATCCCGATAACCCAGTGGAAGTAACTAGGATCGCTGGCGGAGGCACTTGTGATTGGAGAGATTATAAAACTTATGGTCATTATGCTTACGGTGTATCAGAAGTTAATTGTGACGCAGGTCTTGAGATATTTGACTTATCAGGCTTGCCGGATCAAGTTATAAAAGTGTACGACTCGGATGAGTTTTTCAGCAATGCTCATAACGTCTTTATAGATACCGCTCAAGCCAAGTTGTATGCAGTTGGTATAACTTCTGGTTTGGCAGATGTTGCAGTGCTTGATTTAAGTCAGGACCCTGCCTTACCAAGTTTGATAAAGAACTTACTCTTACCTGGATTCGGTTATGTTCATGATATCTACGTGCGTAACGATACTGCGTATTGTTCGCATCCTGTTCCAAGGACACTTGCGATTTATGACTTTAGTACGATACCAGCTGAACCAACCTTGATAGGTCAGATCTCTTCTGAAGGTTATAACCACAGTAGCGGGCTTACAGATGATGGGCGGACATTGATTATGGCTGATGAGTCATTAGACAAGCCCGTAATTGTAGCAGATTTGAGTGTTATAGAAAGCCCAACAGTGGTTTCAACTTTTCAATCAAAACTCTTTAGTAATTCAGGAAGCATAGCGCATAACCCTTTCGCAGTAGGAAACGATTTTGTAGTCCTGTCTTACTACGACGATGGTCTTCAGATATTTAAAATAGACAATACTTCTCAACCATTCTTGGCTGGCTATTATGACACTGACACTACTACAACTAGGTATAGGGCAGATGGTTCTTGGGGAGCTTACCCTTATCTTCCTTCAGGCAATCTCTTAGCAACAGACATTGAGTATGGCCTCTTCGTAGTAACCCCTAACTTCCCATTGACTGACTGTCAGTCCAATGTCCGCATCTCAGGTGTTTATGATCATCATTGGCATGTCAAAACAAAAGATATGATCAGCTCAACTGCGCTTTACCGAGACAATGCAACTGTAAGATTTGATGCGCCTACTATGATCGAACTACAATCAGATTTTTCAATTTCAAATGGCAGTACATTTGAAGCCTACATCAAGGACAATTGCACTAACAAAGCATTGAAAAAACCAAGCAGAACAAAAAAGTAAGGTATTGTACTTTATATAGTTACAATATTATCTTACTCGTCAAAGACGCAAAGCATTCGCTAATTCACACATTCAAAAAATCAATTAGCACATTACCTAATTACCGCATTAACATATTATCCTACTCGTCGAAGACGCCAAGCATTTGCTAATTCAATTAGCACATCAACTAATTAACTAAATAGCACATTAGAAATCTACATCCAAGATCTCTGAGAGATCTCAACACGATAAACAAGTTCATTCATCATGTCGATTGCTTCTTGTCTCGGTATATAAGGTATCTTGATGGCTCCACCTGCGGTGTTGACTACAAGTGTTGATAGGCCCCGTCTCCATTGGTATGGATTCTCTTTTATATTGACATCTTGGATTTTGTAAAGCGGTAGTAAGGCATGCCTTAGTCCCACTGTGCCGCCACCAATGTATAACTCTTTATCATTAAAGGCGTATCTCTTCTTTTTATAATTTAACCAACTTAGGTACAGGCTGGCAACCATTAAAAATATGAAGAGTATGGCCAACCAGATCTTGCCAACGATAAAATAGACAACGATAAAAACTACAAAAATCAGCAACTGATACATTGCGGTGTGATAGAATAGGTGGGGAGATACTGCTCTATATTCTGTAAAGTTATCGTCTTTGATACCCAGCCAAGCTTCTTTCACATAGTTGACTTGCTCCATGCTGCAGCCGGGTATTTTAAACTTAGCGGCGTTTCTCTTACCATCTCCACTCTTGGCTTGAGAGAATATGATATTGTAAAATCCTATTATTCTTTCAAAAGGATTTTGACCCCAGTTTAAGATTTGGATTTTGTTGTCAAGTGCGGCAAACTCTTGCTTTGTCAACAAGCCTCTCACTACCTGAAACTTTTCACCCGATCTCCAAAAGTGCAAGTTATAGTGCTTTAGAACGGTAGTAACCAATGAGTAGAGCAGAGCTATGATTAGAATGCCTATTGCAGCTAATACGCCTGTAAAAAGAGTTAAGCTTTGGAAGTCATCGAAGTATGAGTAAGCTTGTCTAATCAGACTGTTGGGATTAAAGTCAAAAGAAAAACTGTAAAAATATATAGGAGCAACTAATCCAATCAACAAACCTACAGGCTTAAAATGATTTTGAACCAGCCCCACTTTTAAAAGATCTTTCTCTGTAAGCCTCAATATGGTTTCAACCTCCTCCTCAACCTCAGCTTCTTCAATAGCCAGAGAAAGGGAGCCTTCTTGTGTGGCTTGTGCCTTCATTTCCAATATCCTTTTCCTAAGAAGCTCAGCAGTAGGGATATCCAATGCATCGATCTTAGTTTCCTGATCTGACGAACCCGCTGTTTCTATTTCAACTTCAGTTACATTAAAAAACTGATGAATGAATGTTTGTCTGAAGTTAACTGATTGTATACGTTCAAATGGAATGTTGAGTTTTACCTTCTTGAGCAGACCTTTGTTGATTACCAGTTCATTTTCCGAAAGGTGAAAGTAGTACTTGTAGTAAGCGATGATAGATGGTACGACACCAATGATACCGACTCCAGCTATGACCATCTCGATAGTATCAAATGTTGAAGATCCTCTTCTGCCTAGAAGTACAGCCAAGAGAAGAGGCCATAGCTGTTTAAACAGATTCTTTACAAATCTGAGAACGATAAAAATGATGGCAAACTGAGATTGCCGCTGCGGTTGATCGAGGATATCACTCTTCTTCATCCGCCGTAGTTTGATTGAGGATGAAGTGTTTGAGTGACTGAGCTTGATTGATCTCAAGTCCTGAGATGCTCATATCACTACTGGCGCCACCGGCTGTATAGATATTGAGTTTTCCAAGTTCAAACATCCGATCGATTGGTCCTTGCTGGACCTCAACATGTTGGACTCTTTTGTAGGGTAGTACGGTAAACTTACGCCAGAACAATCCACTCTGATAGACGATGTCTCGCTCTCGCACGGCATATAGCTTCTTCTTAAATCCAAACACCACTATGACAAATGAAATGATGGCCAGCAAGACAAGAGCACCAACGATCAGATTAATGACCAGAGATGGCAAGTCCGCTGGATTGAAGTATAAGAAAGAAAAGGAGGCGATAGCTACGATGAACCAAAGAATGGCCGTTGCTATCAGATCTGTAGTTAGATACCGCTTATCTAATCCTCGATAATCTAATTCTTCAACTTTGGATATGGTATCGATGTCTATCTGGGTGTTACTATAAGGCATATCACTATTTCGATACCTCAAGATAACTGATATATTAATAGACCTATAGGATAGTTAGACGCGACATATCTGATAGTCGACAGAAGACGCAAATTGTAAGGCTTTTGACGAGACTAACACCTTTTTACAGAATTATAGATTTGCCTGCCTGACTTAGATATAGCTAAGACTTTAAAATAAGACAAAAAATTGCGTTGCAACGGAGAATATGGAGGAGCGGCCAAGCTGCACAAGCTTAAAAAGAAGAAAGCCAGTAGACTAGCATCCTCACTTTACGACGATTGAGAAAACCGTAACTACCTGTGCTAACCCCAAACTTCATTTTAACAGTGAAAATAGATTCGCCGATTTTTGCTCAACTTTATAAAAAGTTGAAAGAATAAAAAATGTTGAATTATCTAAGAGAGCATTTCTCTGTTTTCGATAATATCAATGATATCAAGAATTAATTTCTTTACGAAGACCAAGAGTAGGAAGTGTGATAGAGAAATAAGCTTTGATTAAGCCACAACAGCTTTCTCAAGCTCTGGCTTGTAGGATAAGCACATCTCATCATAGCTGATGACAGTGTCGAGTCCTTTGCTATTGAAGTAAGATTTAACTTCTGTAGCTGATTGGTCAGTAGCGACCATACAGAAATCACCGCCCCAAGCACCTAATGATTTGACAGAGCCATCAAAATCTGCAAAATGCTGGTCCTTGATCTTCTCCAAACCAAGTTCAGTAGAGATTATAGTTTCATGCTCATCGATCACAGCTCTCAGTGCGCTAAGACCTTTGGCCTTGAGAGCTTTTTCTGTGACTACAGATATCTGTTTCGCAAGAGATTTTCTTTTCTTGGCTTTCTGAGTATAGTGTATGATAGCATCTCCTGAACTCTGCTTACGACCGAGGTATACAAAGTAGATATTGTCTAAGCATCCAGGCTCAAAGTCTATCTCTTCATAACTAAGCTGATCATCAAGCAATTGATATGTAAGTGGTCCACTTGCACCCGTACATGCGATATCATAACCACTTCCATTGCTCACATAAAAGTGAAGATGAAAAGGATTGACATCTGCCCATTGTGCTACGTTACTGATAACACTACTGCTGCTGCCGAGTCCCCAGTGTCGAGAGAATTCTAACCGATTGATGACTTTAAAACCATTCCAGTTATTGAGAAACTCAGTGTTATAACGTACAGCACCCTTTAAAAGCTTCTGTATAAACTTGGATGTTTTGTCGTCTGACGTTCTGATAGAGGAGAAATCATAAAGAGATATTTGTGCTTCAAACCAAGGCTCTCCATTAACGTCGTAGGCCTCCCAGATCAAGTCAGATCCCCGATGAGGTTTTACCTCAAGAGTCTGACCTCTTTCTGTAGGTATAGCCAAAGCTTTCGCTCCGTCTAATACTGCATACTCTCCAAAGAGTAATAGCTTTCCGTTCCCTCGATAAATTTTCTTTGGCACAATTCTCTCTAACCAAGGACGAAGATAGAAATAATAAAATGTATTAGAATAAATATAATATGAAAAAGTTCAATCTTTTTTTTACCCCTTGGCTATCAATTGCTTAACACTATTTTTTAGCGTTTTGTAATGGCAGGATCGACCTTTCTGAGCACATCAAGAAACTCTCTCACCGCACGATGCGAGACGATCTTGTCTTTAAAATGATCGATCGCCATTTTAAATTCTTTCTCCGTCGCCTTGAGTTGATGAAGTACATTGGATAAGTGCATCTTCATATGCCCCTTTTGTATACCCGTTGAGATAAGTGACCGCACGGCTCCAAAGTTCTGAGCTAATCCAACTGCTGCTGTAATCTGCATTAGCTCCTTAGCTGATGGTTGTCCCAAGATGTCAAGGGATATCTTGGCCAGCGGATGCAGCTTCGTCAATCCACCGACAGTCCCAAGTGACATTGGTATCTCGAGCCAGAATTTGAATATGCCATCTTCTATCGAGCAGTGACTCAACGATCTATATTGACCGTCTCGACAAGCGTAAGTGTGCCCACAAGACTCTATGGCTCTAAAGTCATTTCCAGTAGCAAGGACAACGGCGTCGATACCATTATAGATACCCTTGTTGTGAGTTGTAGCGCGATATAGATCGATCTGCGCGATTCTAATTGCTTTTTCAAACTTGTAGGCAAACTGGACAGCGCTAAGATTGGCTGTCTGTCCAAGTTCCTCTATCCGGCAAGATACCTCCGACCTGACGATGCTGTCTGGTGTATAATTAGAAAGTATACACATCACGACTTGTAGTCTGCTTCTGTCGCCATATGTTGATTGATGTAAGTCGAGTAACGCTTTCGCAAATGTCTCAAGAACACTATTTATAAAGTTCGCCCCCATAGAATCACATGTCTCAAACGACATCCTGATCTGATAGTAGTCCTCCTCCTCTGGGAAAGAGATAAGTTCTGACTTCAGTAAGCCCCCACCTCTTTTTTCCATATTGACCAGATGATCTGAGCAACTTTTTTGAAGTGACAGCTTGTTATCTTCAAAGAACTTGTTGATGATTGCTTCATCTTGATCACAAGTCAGATGAATCTGTCCTATTTTAATTGTGTTGATCACTGTTGAAGTGAAGCCACCTCTTTCTTTCCAGTATTTGGCGGAAGCCGAAGCAGCTGCCACAACAGAGCTTTCTTCTATAACCATAGGCACAGCGTAAGGAAGGCCATTGATTATAAAGTTGGGTGCGATACTATATGGCATCGGAAAGTTGCTAAGTGTGTTCTCACTAAACCCATCCAGTACCTTCTGTTGCACTTCGTCGCTGTGACAGCAACTAGCTAACATCTCCTTCATCTTTTGTGGATCAGAATGGAAGTTATCCGCAACCCAGTTTATCTTTTCTTTCTTACTGAGTTTAGAAAATCCCGTTATGGTCAGCTGGTCACTTTTCATGATGCAGCATGTTTAAGCGGATTAACACTTAGATAGCGCATCGCAAATGCATAGCCCATCGTTTGCTTATGTACATGAACCGCAAGCTCTTCATAACTTCCCATCGCGTGCTTTAGAAATCCCGCAGCTTGGCCATAAACAGAATTGTGCGGTAAGATCTCATTATAATAATAGCCATCCAGATAGGTTTTTACACTTCCAGATATGATGAACTCTTTACAAAGTATCTCTTCCTTTTTGCTGATGTCGATGATGCTTTCTATCATTTGCTGTGGCGTGTGCCCCACAAAACAAATAGGATCGATCTCGCCAGTATCCGCATCTCGTAGCGCTTCTAACTTTGCAAAGTTAGTCCCACCAAATGCTCCAAACTCCAATGCGGCTATCGGTAACTTAAGTAGTTCCTTAATACTAAGTGGTCCCATGCCTTGACCTACCTCTTTGACAACGATCATCAGATCATTGATATCTAATAACCTCCTGATCGCGTCCAATGGTCTTATGCCTTTGATCACATCTCCTTCTGGCTGCATCCATTCTTGGATAGGATTGACATGTACGATGAGGCCATCTGCATCTAACTTTTTGATCAACTCATCGATCAGTCCAAGTTTGTTTTCTTCGATGAGCTCGTTGACTTGAGCGATGCCCAGATTAGCATACAACGATTGATCACTTATATATGGTCTTACGGCAAAGTCTTCTAAGTATTCATCTGAGTGCAAGAGTTTACGACATGAGCCCAGTCCCATACCCAATCCAAATTCTGCACACGCCCGAGCAAGATTACGGTTGATGTTTTTAGCTATACCAGTTCCTCCTGTCATACTAGATACCCAGATCGGATACTTATATGGCTTGCCAAGGAAGTATCCTTCGATCTTTGCTTTTTCGTCCGGATGTGTAGTCAGCATCGGCTCATAAGAGAATCGATCATCTCTCATGCCATTGTCTGTGGCAGATCTAAATGCCAAGTCTATATGGTCCTTCTTTCGATCTTTAGTATTAGTTGATTCCATCTCTCGTTTACGTTCATGATAGATGACTGATAAATCATGACTCTTCTCGGCTCAAGATATAATTTATCCTTGTTGTCTTCATCGTAGCTACCTAAAGACATAATAATCAGGATTTTAGAGTCGTTTTCATCTCACCTAAAACCATAACCCATGCGATATCTTATTTGTTTTCTTTTCGTTGCCTCTTTCTTTGCCACTGCCACTGCCCAAAAGCAAGTCGACCGCCAAGCGGCATTTCACTTTAATGAAGCAGTAATGGCCTTTAAGTCCAACGACTATGAGACGGCTATCTCTTCATACGGTAAAGCGATCGGCATAGATCCCAATTATACTAAAGCTCGATATAATAGGGCAAAGGCCTTCTTAAGAGTGAAGTCCTTCAAGAAAGCCATCGGTGATCTCAATGAAGTCGTTAAAGCTGATCCAACACATACCAATGCTTGGAAGTATAAAGGCTACGCACATATGCAGTTGAAGTTGTACCCGGGAGCGATCAATAGTTATAACAAAGCACTGACCCTTGATCCTAAGCTCAATGATTGTCGTGCCAATAGAGCGATAGCATTTATGAATGAAGGAAAGGTCAAATTGGCAAAAGCAGATCTGTTGCATGTCGTCGAGGCAGAACCTGACAATGGCAATGCGCTCTATAACCTCGCCGTCTGCCAAAACAAGATGAAAGATGTCGATGGAGCGTTACAGACTTATACGAAGCTCATCGAGATAGGGCATAAGCCTGAGATGGCGTCTAAGCAACGAGCAAAGATCTTGGTCAATAGAAAAGAGTATGCTCCAGCGATAGTAGATCTTGATAAGGCGATTGCCTCTGGCAAGTCTGGATGCGAGGATTACTACCTAAGAGGATACTGTAAGCTAAAGACAGAAGATCTCGAAGGTGCTGACGAAGATTTTAAGAAGGCTTTATCCATCAACCAGACGCACAAACCTTCGATCCAGAATAAAGCATTTACGAGCTATAAGTTAGAGAAGTATGATGAAGCGGTTAAGGATTTTACCAAAGTATTGGAGATCACACCTGGGGATAAGAACACTCATGTCAACCGAGGTTTATCATCGCTTAAGTTGAAGGACTTTAAGTCAGCTCATTCTGATTTCTCCAAGGTCATCGAGATAGATCCTCAGCATGCCACAGCTTACTATAACCGTGCTTCTGCTGCAATAGGCCTTGCCCAGAATGACAGTGCTTGTACAGACATGCGTACGGCGGCAAAACTGGGCTATCAAGAGGCTTTTAACCACATTAGACAGATTTGTAATGATTAAGAGCGCATTTCTTTAGTAGAGAAATTCTAAATAGTGCGATATATTTGCTGATTATCAGTTAGTTATGATCAGCCTTCTGGCAAATAATAGCTCCATGTTGCATGGAAGACTCATTTACATCTACATTTGCGCCACTTTATTAACAAGCTCAATCACTTATCGTGAATACACTTAGTTACAAAACAAAGTCAATACGCAAGGAGGATGTCCAGCGTGATTGGCACATCATCGATGCAGAAGGCCAGAACGTAGGTCGTATGTGTACTACCATAGCAACTATGCTAAGGGGCAAGCACAAAGCGTCATATACTCCGCATGTTGATAATGGTGATAACATCATCGTGATCAATGCAGAAAAGGTTTCTTTCTCTGGTAACAAATGGAAGAACAAAGTTTATCTCAGATACTCTGGTTACCCAGGTGGTCAGAAGAAGCGTACTGCTGAAGAGATGCTTGCTAAGAAACCAGAAGCGGTTGTAGAAAAAGCTGTAAGAGGTATGCTTCCTAAGGGACGCCTCGGAAGAGCGATGTTCAAAAAGTTATTTGTCTATACAGGGGCTGAACACCCACATCAGGCACAACAGCCTAAGCCACTTAAAGCATAATTATGGAGACTATTAACAAAATCGGAAGACGTAAGGCATCTGTAGCTAGAGTATACGTTTCTCCAGGATCAGGAAAGATCACAGTCAATGGTAAAGACTACAAAGAGTACTTCCCATTAAAGTATATCCAATACAACATCGAGAATCCTTTGAATATCACAGAGAACGCTAACTCATATGATATCAAAGTCAATGTTAACGGAGGTGGAGTAAAAGGCCAAGCTGAAGCAATCAGATTGGGCATATCAAGAGCACTTGTTGATCTTAACATCGAGAACAAGCCAGCTCTTAAAGAGAACAAGTATTTAACAAGAGATGCCAGAGTGGTTGAGCGTAAAAAATACGGTAAGCCAAAGGCAAGAAAGAGCTTCCAGTTCTCTAAGCGTTAATTTCAATTGTTGTACTGATTTAATTAAGAATAATGTCAAAAGCACAATATCAAGATTTACTACAAGCAGGTGTTCACTTTGGTCACATGCGTAAGAAGTGGAATCCTAAGATGCGTCAATACATCTTTGCAGAGCGTAAAGGTGTTCATATTATAGATTTGAATAGAACAATGGAATGTCTTGAGGATGCGTCAAGCGCCATGAGATCTATCGCCAAGTCCGGAAGAAAGATTCTATTTGTTGCTACTAAGAAGCAAGCAAGAGATATCGTTCAAGAGGCAGCGAAAAGTGTCAACATGCCATATGTAACCGACAGATGGTTAGGAGGTATGATGACTAATTTTGCTACGATCAGAAGATCGATCAAGAAGATGCAAAACATTGAAACAATGTTGAGCGACACTTCTCTTACTAGTATCACTAAGAAAGAGAAGTTGACACTTGAGAGAGAGAAGATCAAGTTGGATAGAGTTCTTGGAGGTATCGCTAATCTTAACAGAATCCCTGCGGCTATGTTCGTAGTAGATATCACACATGAGCACTTAGCTGTTACTGAAGCGCAGAAGTTAGGTATTAGAACAATCGCTATGGTTGATACTAATAGTAATCCTAATCTTGTAGACTTCCCTATACCGGCTAACGATGATGCTTCTAAGTCTGTTTCTGTGATCACTAGTCTGATGGTAGATGCCATCAAAGAAGGATTAGAAGATCGTAAGAAGGCTAAAGCAGAATTAGAAACTGCTAAGTAGGATTAGAATTTCACACTTTTTATTAATTATAATAATCATTTGAGAGTATGAGTATCTCTGCAAAAGATGTTAAGCAACTGAGAGACATTACAGGTGCTGGTATGATGGATTGCAAAAAAGCATTGACAGAATCTAATGGTGATGTTGAAGGCGCAATCGAAGTACTTAGAAAAAAAGGACAAAAATTATCTGCTAAGAGAGCAGAAAGAGAAGCAAACGAAGGTGTTGTAGTAGCACTTACTTCTGCTAATAAGAATAAAGGTATAGTTCTAAGATTAAGTTGTGAGACTGATTTCGTAGCAAAAGGTGAAGGTTTTATTGACCTTGCTAAGCAGTTTGGTAACATAGCTTTATCTAAAACTCCAGATTCACTTGAGGAGTTACTCAAGTTACCATTTGACTCAAGTATCTCTATTGGAGATAAGGTGATAGAGCAAGTGGGCGTGATCGGTGAGAAGATAGAAATCAAAGAGTACGACAAAATAGAAACTGCAGCTGGTGAAGGACAGGTGATACCTTATATCCACATGGGATATAGAGCAGGTGTTATCGTTTCATTCAACAAAGAAGGAAGTGCTATCGAGGAACCAGGTAGAAATGTTGCTATGCAAGTAGCAGCAATGAAGCCTATCGCTGTAGATAAAACAGATGTGCCTCAAGAGATCGTAGATAAAGAGATCGAGATTGGAAAAGAGTTAGCACGTAACGAAGGTAAGCCAGCAGAGATGTTAGAAAGAATAGCTACTGGTAGACTCAACAAGTTTTTTAAAGAGACTACTTTGCTAAACCAAGTGTTTGTTAAAGACAACAAGCAGACGATTGCTTCATATCTAAACTCTATCGAGAGTGGATTGACGGTGACTGACTTCAAACACATCTCACTTGCGTAAATTATAATTTTTTAAAAGCGACATCATTTGATGTCGCTTTTTTTATGTCTATAACTAACTATATATACAATCTCCATGAGTGTCAAATACAAAAGAATCCTACTTAAACTTAGCGGTGAATCTTTAATGGGCGATAAGCCTTATGGTATTTCTCAAGAACGTCTCGAGCATTATGCCAAGGAGATCAAAACTATAATGGAGTTAGATATAGAGTTGGCTATCGTCATCGGTGGTGGCAACATCTACAGAGGCCTAGATGCCGAGAAGTCTGGGATCGAGAGATCACAAGGAGACTACATGGGCATGTTAGCTACTTGTATCAATGGCTTGGCGCTACAGAGTACATTAGAATCTCATGGCATGTATACCAGATTGGTATCAGCGATAGAGATGAGAGAGATAGCAGAACCATACATAAGAAGAAGAGCGGTAAGACATATTGAAAAAGGTAGAATTGTAATCTTTAGTGCTGGTACAGGAAGTCCATACTTTACAACAGATAGTGCAGCAGCATTAAGAGCCAATGAAATCTTAGCAGATGTAATCTTGAAGGGCACAAGAGTAGATGGTATCTATACCGCAGATCCAGAGAAGAACCCATCGGCAACACTGTTTGAAGCTATCTCTTTTAATGATGTGATCAGTAAGAACTTGAATGTGATGGATATGACTGCCTTCACGATGTGCAAGGAAAATGACCTACCTATTGTAGTATTCAATATCAATACACCAGGGAACTTGAAAAATGCAGTGCTCGGCATAAAGACTGGCACGACTGTTTCTTAAGTAGCTTGCCCAGTAATAGAGAGTAAACGTCTTTCTCTTTCAATTAGAATAATAAGATACATACCTGACAGTCGTAAGGCTATATACAAAGGAGGGATTAGCATCATGCTGATATCTAGCATAATTCCTTTAGTGAATTCTACTTCTTGTAGAATCTGGATAGAGCCTAAAAAGCTGATCTCTACAACGACACTCACTATATAGATCACGCCTATCATTAGATTAGTTGAGGTGAGGTTCCATTTATAAAATTTTCCAATTGTGCTAAAGAAGATAGCTGTCGAAACAAGAACTGCTACTCTTGGTAGTTGATACTCTGCACTGAACATTAGATAGAGTACGAGAATAGCAAGATGAATCCACGATGCTATTCTTAAATCTAAGATTCTTACTGCGAAATCTTCTGATGCATGTTTCAATCTCCAGTCCATAATCTGAGCTTTCCTATAATATCAGAATAAGGAAGCAATTCTTGATTAAGTTTTAGACCAAAAACAAATCTTGATGTACTAAGCCCCTTCTTTTAGCTTGATTTTTTCTAAGATGTACTTTCCAACTTGCTCACCCTGCACTACACCATAGTCGATAGCAGGTCTATAATGGATGCCTCCATAGAGTCTGCTTATAGCGGCTTCCTCTGATGCATTGATAAATGAGGTGAAAGATCTAATAGGTATCCCGTACTGCACCTCAGTATCATCATCAAACGAAAAGTTGTCACCATAGACATCGGTCAGCGCTACTGCAGCTGCGCGAGAAATCACGCTATGTCCACTAGTGTGTTCTGGGAAGGGTGGAGTCTGTAACAGAGGCACCCAGTTTTCATCTATGTGCTCATTGATAACCGTCTCAGGTCTTATCAATACACTACGATATTTTTCATCCCAACAACTTATGAATCCATCAAACAATGCAATCGAAGTCATCACATAAGCTTCTGCTGATTTCAAAAGATCTGCTTTTGCCTTTCTACTGGCGATAGCAGCGATACTCATCCAGTGACCGCCAGGTGTTATCTTCTTAGTTGCGTGCATAACGTGTCCAACTACATTGATCGCGTATGGATTACAATCCCAAAAACTCGCAATCTCTTTTTGCTCATCATCAGCATTGTTGACAACATCATAGACCTCCATTGTTTCTTTATAAAACTGACTCTTCTGATCAAGGTCAAAAGCTGTTGGAGGTTTGGGTACAAACTGATCAGAACTTTCAATTACCAAAGGACGTATCTCTTTCCAATGTGGCTCTATGCCTTTGCCGTATCCCGGTGGGGTAGGTTTCCACTTCTCTGGATCTCTTGTAATGGAGTAGTCTGGATAGGTTCTGGTTTGCTTATAGAGATCTCCATCTGACCATGCTATGATGTGTGCGGCAGTTGCAGCACCATGAGCTAATGATCTTCTTAATGTTCCTCCAGATATGCCACTTTCCTCTTGGATCTTAGCCAGTGTTTTTTCTCGATGTTCTACCAACTTGTCTTCTGAGAAGATAAAGTGCTTTGCTGTTTGGTAGAAGGCTTCCAGCGCAGCGAGGCTTACTGAGTAGCTTTCAGTTGGAGCTGCAGGTATAGATTTGAGTTCTCTTAATTGACCTGACAAGCTCCTGTAACTACTATCTCTTTGTGCAAGTACTTCATAAGCAGCAACGCTAGCATAGGCATAGTTGCGACTTGCTACAGGAGGGGAGAATATATCATAGACGATGATGTCGCTATACTTCTGTTGTGCATCATGTAGATACTTTGGATTTGCGATTATACTTTCATCATAGACATTGGACTGACACCCAAAGATGATACTGGTCAAGACAAAAAGTAATATGAGTCGATTCATGTGTAGCTTTTTCAGCCGCTAAGGTAACGGCAATCTGCTTAGATATTCAAGTAGTATAGTTCTATGTAGAGATCGCGACAATCTGCTATTCTTGATCAATTTGTTTTGTCTTACGCGTTCCTCCATACATTTCATATTTGTGGTATTTGGATTCGATCGATCCGTTATACAGCGTTAGTTTTTTGGAAGTGCGTAGACCCAGTTTTTTCATAGCGTCTTTATTTCCCGAAAGGACCCAGGCAGTCCAACCTTGGTATCTCTTCTTAAACGCATCACCTATCTGTTTGTAAAACCCCATGATGTCATCTTCCTCTATACGAAGACCATAAGGCGGATTCATGATGATCATACCCTCTGGTGCAATTGCCTCTTCTTCAAAAAAGTCCTTCACTTCAATCTTTATTTCTTTATCCATCTTAAGAGAAGAGATCAGGTCAAGTGTCTCGTCGATTTGCTCATGATCTATATCGCAACCATATAATTGGACAGGATCATCGTTGATCTGATTGTACGCCTCGTCTTTTACTTTCTGCCAGAGATCTCCATCATAGTTAGCCCAGTTCATAAACGCAAACTGCGGACGCTCTAACCTTGGTGCTAAGTTCTTAGCGATGAGATATGCTTCCGTGAGAATGGTCCCCGATCCACACATAGGATCTAACAATGGTGATTTTTTATCCCAACCTGATAGCATCACCATTCCAGCAGCTAATGTCTCATTGAGTGGAGCCCTTCTCATGCTCTGACGATATCCACGCCTGTGCAATGAAGTACCTGAGCTGTCTATAGATATAGTGAAGTCAATCCCATTGCAGTGTACGTCAAAGACAAAATCAGGATTTTCTAAATCAATACTCGGCCTCCGTTCATCATACTCCAAGCGAAACTGATCAACGATAGCATCCTTGGTTTTGAGAGCGAGATATTGGCTATGCGTATAGACATCAGAATGAACTGATGAGTTGATCCTAAAAGTCTGATCCAGATCAAACACTTCAGTCCAATCATACCTTCTCAACCTTTTATAATATACCGTCTCGTTGTGTGCCTTAAATTCTAAAAAAGGCTTGATGACTCTTAGCGCTGTCCTTGACCATAGATTGATCTTGTATAAGGTCTCCAGGTCTGACTCGAAAGAAACTGCTCGGTGGAGTAATTTGATATTCTCTCCTCCACAAGAGGTGATCTCCTCCGCTAATAAAGCTTCTAGGCCAGACATGGTCTTAGCCACATATTTTTCATTCTTCACTTCCAAACTGTTAATTGAGGCGTTGATCCTACTCCAATATTTCTTTATCGCGGAGTTCGCGCCTCAAGATTTTTCCTACTGTAGATTTAGGAAGTTCTTTCATGAACTCAATATGCTTTGGTACTTTATAACCTGTGAGTTGCTCTCTACAATAGGCTATCAGATCTTCTTTTTTCAACGTGCTATCTTTCAGTGTAACAAAGATCTTTACTACTTCACCAGACTTTTCATCAGGTACGCCTATAGCTGCCACTTCATCGATCTTCTCATGTCTTGATACTACATCTTCGATCTCATTTGGATAGACATTAAATCCTGATACCAAGATCATGTCCTTCTTACGATCTACAATCTTAAAGTATCCATCCTCATCCATAGATGCTATATCACCGGTGTTGAGCCATCCATCAGCAGTGATCGTATCAGCTGTTGCCTCTGGTCTGTTATAGTAACCCTTCATGACCTGTGGGCCTTTCACTTGTAGTTCACCGACTGATCCAACTGGTAGTGGCTGCCCTGAGTCATCCACTATCCTCACATCTGTAGAAGGGATAGGGACACCTATCGTTCCTTGTCTGATATCATTTCTTGGATTACTGGTTACTACGGGTGATGCCTCAGTCATACCAAAACCTTCAGCAAGTTGAGATCCAGTTACTTTTGTCCATTCATCGCTTACTTTCTTTTGAAGCGCTGTGCCACCGGCCGTAGCCATAGTCATACTAGAAAAGTCTAGGGCTTGGAAGTCCTCGTTGTTATTGAGTGCATTGTACAATGTATTTACACCGGACATACCGGTGATCTTGTATTTGGTAAACTCTTTTACCAAGTTGTCTATATCGCGTGGGTTCGTCACCAAGATGTTATGAGCACCATGATTCATCATAGCCAAGCAGTTACAAGTAAAAGCATAGATGTGATATAAAGGTAGCGGGCATAAGACGACTTGGTCAGAACCATCTCCGTCTATATATGGATCCATGAATGCCTTGAGCTGAAGCATATTAGCTACTAAGTTTCTATTTGTGAGCATCGCTCCTTTGCTCACACCAGTAGTTCCGCCTGTGTATTGTAAGACAACCACTCGCTCCGCATCATTTTCAAACTGAGGAAGCTTTAGCTTCTTGCCTTGCTTCAAGGCATCCTTAAACTTTACTGTATTGGCCAGTTCGTAAGATGGCACCATTCTCTTCACATGCTTTACAGCTGTATCGACAAGCATACCTTTTACACTACCGAGTAACTCACCTATAGAGGTAGTGATGATCGTATTGATCTCAGTATTGGGTAATATCTTTTCAAGGTTAGCGCAAAAGTTTTCAGCGATGATGATGCCTTTCGCGCCACTATCTTTAAACTGATGCTCCATCTCTCTTGGCGTATAAAGAGGATTGGTATTGACTATCGTTAGACCCGCTTTTAGGCAACCAAACAATGCAATAGGGTACTGCAAGAGGTTAGGCATCATCAGCGCTACTTTATCTCCAGGCTGTAGTCCTCGATAGTTTAAGTAGGCCCCTAGCTGGTCCGAGAGCTTATCTATCTCTTTGTAGGTCATAGTCTTGCCCATACATGAGAAGCCTGGACGTTTGCCATAGGTGCTACACTTATCAGCGATGTAATCTACGAGCGTTGCATATTGGTCAACGTCGATATTTGCAGGGACTCCTTTAGGGTAGTTTTTTAGCCAAGGTCTTGTATCACTCATTGTCTTCTTTAACTAGTTTGCTTCCTCCAAATATAGCAACATATCCGCCCAGATGGCTGTCTTTTAGCATTTGGCGAAAGCCATAGATTTTTACATAAAATAAGCATACTTTTGCACCCTTAAATTTTTTCATTAATCCTTTCGGGAAATAGTTCTTGAAATACAAACCTGATCTTACGCCATGGCTGACGATAAGAATCTTGAACCACAAGAAATAAAAACTACTGAAGAAGTAGTTGAAACTCCAACCGCTGAGGTTGTAGAGCAAGCAACGGAGACTGCTGCAGAAGCAACAGAGAAAGTTGAAGTAGCAACAGAGGCTACCGGAGAAGCAACAGAGAAAGCTGAAGCACCATTGCCTGTCAATCCATCACCGGATGATAGTCCACATGATGACTACGATTGGACAATAGGCAAACAAAGAATAGTAAGATATACTGACGAAGAGACTGCTAAGTTTATAGCAGACTACGAACGCTCATTAGAGACATTGTCTGAAAATGTGGTTGTAGTGGGAAAAGTAACGTCATTTAGCGCAGGCGATGTTGTTCTTGATATCAATCACAAATCAGATGGTTTGGTTTCGGCTTCAGAATTCAGAGATATGCCGGACTTGGCTATTGGTGATGAAGTGCATGTATATGTAGAGCAAACTGAAGATGATAGAGGGCAACTTGTTTTATCAAGAAGAAAAGCTAAACTGCTTAAGGCTTGGGAAAACATAGTAGACTCATACAAGAATGGTACGATCATAAAAGGTACTGTTGTTAGTAAGACTAAAGGTGGATTGATCGTAGACTGTAGTGGTCTGGAAACATTCTTACCTGGGTCTCAGATCGATATCAAGCCTATCGTAGATTATGATTCATACGTAGGTAAAACGATGGAGTACAAAGTTGTAAAAATCAACGAGGCAATAAAGAATGCCGTTGTATCTCACAAGGCGCTTATAGAGTCAGATCTTGCTGAGCAAAGAGAGCACATCATCGCTGGTCTAGAGAAAGGACAAGTACTTGAAGGAATCGTTAAGAATATTACAGACTTTGGTGCATTTATGGACCTTGGTGGTGTCGATGGTCTTCTTTATATCACCGACATCTCTTGGGGTAGAATCAACCACCCTAATGAGATACTCGAGTTAAATCAAAAGATCAATGTCGTTGTACTTGACTTCGATGAGAACAAAAGAAGAATCTCACTTGGTCTAAAACAACTACAACCACATCCATGGGATGTGCTATCAGCTGATATCGTATCAGGATCTATCGTTAAAGGTCAGATCGTCAACATAGAAGACTACGGTGCGTTCTTGGAGATCATACCTGGTGTAGAAGGGTTGATCCACGTATCAGAAGTAAACTGGAGTACACAACCTGTCAATGCAAGAGACTTTTTTGATCTTGGTACTGAGTACGAAGCAAAGGTAGTCACGATCGATCGCGAAGAGCGTAAGATGTCGCTTAGTATCAAGCAACTGTCAGAAGATCCATGGTCTAATATCATGACGAAGTTCCCAGTGGGAAGCAAGCATAGCGGTGAGGTTAAGAACCTTACACCTTATGGCGTATTCGTTGAGTTAGAAGAAGGTATCGGTGGTATGATCCATATCTCAGACTTGTCTTGGACTAAGAGATTCAATCACCCATCTGAGTATACAAAAGTAGGTCAGGATATAGATATCACTATACTTGACATTGACTTAGATGATAGAAAGCTAGCACTTGGTCACAAGCAGCTTGAAGAGAACCCTTGGGATACATTTGAGAATGTTTTCCCAGTTGGATCTTATCATGAAGTGACAGTCATCAGAAAAGATGACAGAGGTGCGATCGTTCAGCTTCCTTATGGTCTTGAGGCATATGCGCCTATCAGACACATCAAGAAAGAAGACAACAGCAGTGCAGAAGTAGATGAGACGTTGACTGTGAAGGTCATCGAGTTCAACAGAGACGATAAGAGAATAGTGGTGTCTCATTCAAGATACGTTGATGATATTAAGCGTAAGGCTGATGACGATGTAAGAAGAGCAAGAGGTGAAGAAGTTAAAGCAACAAGGAAGACGATTCAGACTCAGAAGTCTAAGTTAGAGAAGACGACGCTTGGAGAGCTTGATGTATTCTCACAATTGAAAGTTCAACTCAAAGCCCAGGAAGATGCAGCAGCGGCAGCAGCACCTGTGAAGGAAGAACCTGCGAAAGCAGAGCCAGTTGTCGAGGAGCCAGTTGCTAAGGAAGAGCCAGCAGCTGTAGTTAGAGAAACTGAAGAAGTTGTTGAGGAGATCACTGAAGTAGAAGAGGTGGTCGAAGAGATTACTGAAGTTGAAGAGGAGATCACAGAAGTAGAAGAAGAGATTACTGAAGTTGAAGAAATAGTGGAAGAGGTAAAAGCGGCTCCGGCAGCTGATGCTAAACCAGACGACCTTAAGAAGATTGAAGGGATAGGTCCTAAGATTTCTCAGTTATTGACTGAAGGAGGTATAGCAACTTTTGAAGCTCTTTCAAAGTCAGATCCAGATAAGATAAGAGAGATCTTATTGGCTGCTGGTAGCAGATATAAGATGCACGATCCAACAACATGGCCAAAGCAAGCAGGTCTTGCTGCGTCAGGAGATTGGGATGCGCTTAAGACACTTCAAGACGAGTTAGACGGAGGTAGATAATATAATCTCTGTTCTGATATAAAATATTAAAGCCTCGGTGTGGAAACATTACCGGGGCTTTTCTACTTTACCCTCTATATGTCTCAGAATAAACAAGTTGTTGTGATAGGAGGTGGGTTTGCAGGTCTTTCTGCAGCTTGCTTTTTAGCCAAGTCTGGTGCACAAGTGACCTTGTTAGAGAAGAACGATACTATAGGAGGGAGATGTCGATCATTTGAAGAGCGAGGCTTTACTTTTGATATGGGTCCTTCTTGGTATTGGATGCCAGATGTATTTGAGCGCTTCTATCAGTCCTTTGGGTATACAACAGCAGACTTCTATACATTGGATCGATTGGATCCTTCGTACCAGGTTATATATAGTGATGGAGATGTCTTAGAAGTACCTGCTAATTACGAAGAGCTCGTCGCAATCTTTGAGCGATACGAACCCGGTAGTGGCAAGCATCTTGATAAGTTCTTAGCGGATGGCGCTTATAAGTATGAAGTAGGTATGACAGAGTTTGTCCATAAACCTTCACTTTCCATATTTGAGTTTATGGAGTGGAAGATCGTAACCAATTTTTTGAAGATGGATCTCTTTAAGAGTATATCTAAAGAGATAAGATCGAAGTTTACTAATTCTAAGTTGATACAGCTTTTAGAGTTTCCTGTCTTGTTCCTTGGCGCTAAACCGCAGAAAACACCTGCGCTATACAGTCTGATGAACTACGCTGATATAAAGCTTGGTACCTGGTATCCTCAAGGAGGCATGGTCAAGATACCTGAGGCTATGCTCAAGATAGCTACAGACTTGGGTGTTATTATAAATCTTAATGAACCCGTAGAAAAGATAGATATTGAGCAAGGCAAGGTGACTACCGTGACAACTTCACATAGCAGCTATAAACCTGATGCTGTTATCTCTAGTGCGGACTATCATCATACAGAGACTTCTTTGTTGTCCAAAGAGTATAGATCGTACAGTGATTCTTATTGGGATAAAAGGGAGATGGCACCTTCCTCATTACTTTTTTATATCGGAGTTGATCAGAAAGTTGAAGGGCTCGAACATCATAACTTATTCTTTGATACTGACTTTGAGCGTCATGCCGAGCAGATCTATGATACTTTGGAATGGCCAGATCAGCCATTATTTTATGTCTGTTGTCCAAGTAAAACAGACTCCCATGTCGCACCTGCCGGTCAGGAAAATCTATTTTTCTTAGTTCCTCTTTCTGCAGGTATTGAAGATGATGTTCAGAAAAGAGAAGCTCTTTTTGATATATTAGTAGCACGACTGAACCAAAGAATAGGAGTGGATATCACAGATCATATCATTTTCAAAAGGTCATTTTGTGTAGAAGACTTTAAAAGTGCTTACAACTCATTTAAAGGCAACGCTTATGGACTCGCAAATACTTTGCTGCAGACGGCCTTCCTGAAACCTAAGATGCAAAGCAAGAAAGTAGATAACCTCATCTATGCAGGTCAGCTAACAACTCCTGGTCCTGGTATGCCTCCATCTCTGATATCAGGTGAGGTCGCAGCTAAATATCTCATCAACAAATACAAGTGGTAATAGTATGATGGAGCTATATCATAAGGTATGTAGAGAATGTAGTCAGCTGGTCACGAACCAGTACAGCACGTCTTTCTCATTAGGGATAAAGATGTTTGCAGAAGAGTTTCGAGGTCCCATATATAATATCTATGGCTTTGTGAGATTTGCAGATGAGATAGTAGATACTTTTCACGACCACGACAAGGCACTACTTTTTGAAGAGTTTCGAGCGGATACATATAAAGCGCTAGATAGGAAGATCAGTCTCAATCCTATCCTTCATTCATTTCAAGAAGTCGTACATCAATATGATATCAGTGTGGATCTAATAGATGGATTCTTGGATAGTATGAAGATGGATCTTAAGAGTAGTGAGTTTGATCGTCCAACTTATGAGAAGTACATATTTGGTTCAGCCGAAGTGGTTGGTCTCATGTGCCTTAAGGTTTTTGTCAAAGGAGATAGAGCCGAGTATGATCGCTTGAAAGATTCTGCGATGAAGCTGGGTTCTGCTTTTCAAAAGGTCAACTTTCTGCGCGATGTTAAAAGCGATTTTATAGATCGGGGCCGAGTTTACTTCCCCAATGTGATGTATGAGAGCTTTACTTGTTTGCAAAAGTCTGAGATTGAAGAAGAGATTCAATCAGAATTTGACGAAGCCTTGGTAGGTATCAGGCAACTTCCTAAAGGGGCCCGGCTCGGTGTTTTTGCAGCCTTCACTTATTATGAGCGATTGCTTAAGAAGATAAGAAGTCATACCGCAGCAGATGTGAAAAAGACGAGGATTAGAGTCTCAGATCCAAGGAAGATGATGTTGCTTGGTGTCAGTGCAGTAAAGTCAAAGGTAGGGGCGATATAAAAAAGACAAGTTACTCTCTATAATTTCTATCGAGCTATTATTGACCGATGCTTCATGTTGGTTAGCTACAGTTGCTTTAATACCCCCTAAATCCGGGCCTGCCATAAACGGCTTTTGACTCCTTCAATAGGATGAAAAAATGTTTAAAAAGTTGGATAAAAAAACAAACTATCTGCTATCGAGATTGGGGCAAATTTTAATTGGTTGAAAAATGGCCTTTGACGTATCAATAATGGGTAATTAGCCATTCATAAGAATTCTATGCGAGATGATTATTTTAGAAATAATTCTATTGATACCTCGATTGATGTTAAAACATGTTCATTTAATGCAGTAATTAGGATAAGATCAAATAGTCACATATTATTTAAAATTATTTTCGGCGAAGACTTGTTTATATCAATCTAATGCGCTTATCTTTGCGATCCCATTTGAAAGAGTGGTGAAAGTTATTTGACACGATAGGATAAGGAAAGCGTAACGAATTTAATTTAAAAGTAGTTCAGAGCTCGTCGTTGATTACTAAAGAAACGACGATCAAACGTCATAAGATTTTACTATGGAGAGTTTGATCCTGGCTCAGGATGAACGCTAGCGGGAGGCTTAATACATGCAAGTCGAGGGAGAAATTGTTTTTCGGAATAATGGACACCGGCGCACGGGTGAGTAACGCGTACACTACCTACCATATACTGGGGAATAGCCTTTGGAAACGAAGAGTAATACCCCATAGTCTCGCAAGAGTAAAGCTCCGGCGGTATATGATGGGTGTGCGTCTGATTAGCTAGTTGGTAAGGTAATGGCTTACCAAGGCTACGATCAGTAGGGGGCGTGAGAGCGTGATCCCCCACACGGGTACTGAGACACGGACCCGACTCCTACGGGAGGCAGCAGTAAGGAATAT
>CALIHL010000089.1 GCA_938022935.1 uncultured Saprospiraceae bacterium | reverse complement strand
AACATCTCTGATGCAATTGACTTTACACCACAGTTTAAGCAAGCTCAAAATACTATGGCTAAGTGGTATGGGGTGGAGGTGGAGTAGTTGAAGGGCTATTTCACTATGATATATCGACGTCTATAAAAGGAACTATTTGAGACTATTTTTAGTTACTTTAACGTATACAACTGGTGAAAAATGGCAACGAAGAGATCAAATCATGTAATACCTTCAAAAAAAAGAGGTGAGTGGGCAGTTAAAAAGTCAGGTTCGGCAAGAACTTCTAAGTCGTTCAACAAAAAATCCGAAGCGGTTGAATACGGTAGAACTATAAGTCGAAAAGAGAAGACTGAACTTTTCATTCATAGAAAAGATGGAACTATTCAGAATAGAAACTCCTATGGGAATGATCCATTTCCTCCAAGAGATAAGAAACACTGATGCCTAAACAGAAAAGCTATTCCAAGAATGTATTTATAAACTGTCCGTTTGATACGAAATACTTTGAATTGCTCAAAACCTTAGTCTTTACTGTCGTCTATTTTGGCTTTAACCCGAGAATTGCTTTAGAATCTTCTGATTCTGGACAGTCGAGGCTTGACAAAATTGTTGCTTTAATAAAGGACTCTAAATACTCAATTCACGATTTATCAAGATTGCAAGCAAAGTCAATTGATGAGTATTATCGACTAAACATGCCATTTGAACTTGGAATAGATTACGGACTTAGAGTTTTTAACCGTTCTTATTCGGAAAAAAGGTCTCTTATCCTTGAAACAGAAAGGTTTGATTACATGAAAGCAATATCTGACATTAATGGATTCGATATTAAGAATCATTGTGATATACCTGAGCAATTAGTTGAATGTTTAAGATCATGGTTTGCGGAAACTGTAGGTTTACGAAATTTGAATAGTTCTGATAAAATTTACTCGGACTTTATTGAATACAATACGGATTTGTTCAGGGAGAAAATGAACAAATATGCCGGCAAACATACTTCAACAGAAGCGGAAAAATTTGCAGATTCTGAAATTCAACAAATGACAATGCCTGAATATGTGGATGCAATAATAGAATGGAAAATCAGTAAATAGATCTCTAATATCTTAAAGTATGGATTAAGAGTCGTTTTCATAGTAAAGCATCAGCGCCATTTGATCAGTCCGAAAATAAATATAGCAGGCACCAACGCAAAAGAAATCGCTACAACCACAAGCGTCAATATGTTGGGTCTGCATTTTTAAATAGCTAAGCCATTCTCTTTTTCCAATAACGCAACAAGCCAGCTGCACTCATGTCTAAAGGATTGGCTGCTTCATAAGCATCGGCATCTTCTTGATTTAAGCCATGATCCATTAAGTAGGATTTGACGAAAGTCCTAAACTCTGGGAGCGTCTCAGCTGGTGATTTTTCTGCTTCAGCATATGGTTTCATAAAGTCCGTATAAGCCTCTATCGCTTCTCGCAGTTCTGTCATATGCTCGTTGATATTCTCGATAAGCCCGAAGTGGGTTAAGTAGTACTGCTTTATATTTGTCAAGGTCAAGAGGTGATCTATAGACGCTAACCATAGCTCACGATTGATATCTGGTGGAGGACATGGAGGGATCACAGGACCATTATTGATGGATACACCTGCGACATCACCAGTAAAGACGATGTCATCCAATTGCCAAGCGATGTGATGCTGCGCATGACCCGGCGTATGATGAGCGATGAATGAGGAAGATCCAATATTGATGGATTCAAGGTGTTCTACGATGACTAGTTGTGATTCATTGATGGGTTTGAGAGTCCCCCAGAGCATATCCATATTCTCTTTATAGATCTTCTTAGCAGAAGCCAGTAGTTTGGCTGGATCGTGCATGTGCCGATAACCTTTAGGATGTAGGTAGATAGTCGCACCTTTCTCAGCAAAGCACCAAGCTGCACCGGCATGGTCCAGATGTATGTGAGTGATTAAGACATGCTTGATATCATCAAGTTGAAAGCCAGCTTTGTTGATCCCTTTCTCTAACGTCGACATTGTACTATGCGGGCCTGTCTCTACAAGGATAGGCCCTTGTTCCAATTCAACCAAGAACGCCGCTATACCGGACTTATTTCCCAGAAAATCAAGATCTATCGTATGAACTTTAGGTGAATAATTACTCACAACTTCGCTTTATCTATGACTTAATGAAGGCAAGATATCGCATCAAGACCACTCGCGTCGATAATATGTGTGATAAAATCGACATATGTATCAAGGTTCATTACTTTTGCACCACAAATGAATCTATGAGCCACCTTATCGCACCTTCTTTGTTAGCGGCAGACTTTCTTCATCTGGCTGACTCTATCGAGATGATCAATAAGAGCCAAGCTGACTGGTTGCACATCGATATCATGGATGGCAGATTTGTGCCTAATATCAGCTTTGGTCAAGTCTTGATGCCATTCATCAAGAAGGCAAGTGAGAAGCCACTCGATGTTCACTTGATGATCGAAGAGCCTTCAAAGTACATTGAGGAGTTTGTCGAGTTAGGAGCAGAAGTCCTCACTGTACACATAGAAGCAGAAAGACACCTTCATCGGACGATCCAACGGATCAAGGCCCATGGCATAAAAGCCGGAGTCGCACTAAATCCACATACTTCAGTAGATCTCCTCGATGATATACTTGAAGACATCGATATGGTTTGTTTGATGAGTGTCAATCCTGGTTATGGCGGTCAGAAGTTTATCTATCAGACGGTACCGAAGGTCAAGAAGCTTAGAGCGAAATGCATAGAGCGTAACCTCAATGTTCATATCGAGATCGACGGCGGAGTAGGCGCTCAAAATGCTGAAGCACTACTGCAAGCGGGAGCAGATGTTTTGGTTGCTGGTAGCAGCGTATTTAAGGCAGAAGATCCAATTAAGATGGTTGAAAGATTAAAAGAGATAAAATCTTCGTTCATATAGCGATTGGTCACCTACTGTATGCGATATAAACTTCTACTTTCGATTGGCTTATTCTTAAGCCTCCATATCGTGTCCGCTCAAAATGTACAATTGAGAGGCATCGTTACCGATCAGGAGACTGAAGAACCGATCGAGTTTGCGACAGTATATGTCAAAGGCACTAATATCAACGCTGAGACGGATGCTCAAGGCAAATACAAGATTGAATTAGAGAAACAGAGATCTGTAACGCTCGTCTTTTCCAGAATAGGTTATGAAGAAGCAGAAATGAAGATCCGAGCCAATCGTGATAGATACAATCTGGATATAACATTGATCAATACAACTTCTGATCTCGAAGTAACGGTGACAGACAGTAAGATCGAAGATCGTGAGATGATCCGCGAAGATACGGAAGTACTGAAGTTGCTCCCATCAACCACTGGTAACTTAGAAAGTGTATTGCCGCATATAGCGCTAGGAGCGCGAAGTGGAACAGGCGGTGAGTTAAGCTCGCAGTACAATGTCCGTGGCGGCAACTATGATGAGAATCTGGTCTATGTCAATGACTTTGAGATATTCAGACCTCAGCTCTTGAGGAGTAGCCAGCAAGAAGGGCTTTCGTTTCCCAATACTGATCTGATCAGAGACCTTTCGTTTTCTTCAGGTGGATATGAATCTACGTATGGAGATAAGATGTCATCTGTACTTGATATCTCATATAAACGACCTACGGACTTTAAAGGATCGATATCAACTAGTTTGCTTGGTCTAAGTACCCACTTAGAAGGAAGTGCAATCAAAAGTCTAAATGGTCCAAATCGATTTAGATACTTGGTTGGGTATAGATATAAAACAAACAAATACTTACTCAGTACGCTTGATACGGAAGGGGAGTATAATCCCAACTTTCATGACCTACAAGCATATCTTACCTACGATGTGAGTGATGACTTTCAAGTAGGAGTGCTTTCTAATTATAACACAAGTACCTACGACTTTACACCAGTATCGAGATCAACTGCTGTTGGTCTTAGCTCTATAGCTGTGGCGCTCAATAGTGTCTTTGAAGGTAGGGAGTCAGACTCTTTTAAAACTGGTATGATAGGGACATCGATGACTTATTTGCCATCAAGAGATAAGAATCCATTATTTATAAAACTGCTTGCATCGTCTTACAGAGGATTAGAAAAAGAAGGTGTGGATGTGACGGGTTTTTATAGACTAAGTCAGATCGAAACCAATAATGATGCAGAGAATGCAGGAGAAGAAATTGGAGTTATCGGTGTAGGTGCGCAACAACAGTTTTCTCGTAATCGACTCTTCAATAAGATCTCTACTGTACAACTAAGAGGTGGCATCGAATTGCAATCTGATGTGAACGAAAATCGTAGCCACTTTATACAATGGGGGGCAACGTACAGAACAGAGTCATTTGATGATCGCCTGAATGAATGGGAGCGGATTGATTCAGCGGGCTACACTTTACCAAGAAGCCCAGGCCAGATCTTGGTCAATCGTGTTTTAAAAGCCGAAAATTTAGTAAAGTCTAATAAGATCACGGGATACCTCCAGGATACGTACACTTCATTCGGGGATGAAGGACAAGAGTTAAAGATGACTTTGGGGTCACGATTTAGCTATTGGGATAGAGGAAGTGAGTTCAATATAAGTCCACGGTTTCAATTGTTATATAAGCCAAAAAGCGAAAAAGATATCTCTTATAAGTTAGCAGGTGGTGTCTACTATCAAACTCCTTTTTATAGAGAGTTGAGAAGAGTAGATGGAACCATCAATCAAGATCTGAAATCTCAAAAGTCGATACACTTAGTTGCAGGATTGACCAGTGACTTTTATTGGAAGCGGATGAGTGATAAGCCATTCCGTTTTATTATGGAGGCTTTTTATAAAAAGCTTGATAATCTGGTCAGTTATGACATCAACAATGTGAGAATCAGATACTCTGGAGAGAACGATGCTTCTGGGACTGCGATGGGAATAGATGCTCGACTCAATGGAGAGTTTGTACCTGGTGCAGAGTCATGGTTTAATGTCTCACTACTCCGTGTTAAAGAATCTATAAACGGTATCCAGCATCAAAGATATAGCGCAGATGAAGATCAATTAGTTGATGTCGGTAGCGTACCGCGTCCAACGGATCAGTTCATCAGTTTCTCATTATACTTTCAAGACTACTTGCCACGTAACGAGAACTTCAAAGTCAACTTCCTATTAACTTATGGATCTGGATTACCATTTGGTATCCCAGAGAATAATGTTGTAGCCAGAAACACTTATAGTTTCAAAGATTATAGTCGTGTGGACATGGGCCTTTCTTTACAACTATGGAATAAAGATTGGAAAGAACGCAAACCAAGTCACTTCCTAAGAGGATTTGATAATGCCTGGATCAGTCTTGAAGCATTTAACATGATTGGGATTGCCAATGTATCATCTAATACTTGGGTGAGAACGATATTCGCTCAACAATTTGCAGTACCTAATAACTTAACCAATCGAAGAATCAACTTGAAGTTGAGATTGGCTTTCTAAGTGGATTCTAAAAGGAGCTTTTCTAAAAACTGATAGAGGTTACTTTCTAACTTGCTATAGTCCCCATCACTCTTAAAGTGATTTTTGAGTACATGAAGCACTTGAGCTTTGTCTTCACTTGTCTTTATAAACCGGGATTTGGTATTCATGATAAGGTTGAGTTGCTCAAAGTCGCCAAGCTTATCAAAAGCGGTTTCTACTTCTTTGAGTGTATCAGGTTGCACATGGGATAGGATGTGCTCTTTCTCGTCTTTTGTATACTCTAAGTCAGCATATGAGGCGTACAGTAGCACCAGGCATAAAAAGTGATCATAGGTCCACTCTTGCTGACTTTTGTTATCTGACATATGATGAGTTACTCTTCCTTTGGTTGAAATATTATCGTGAAGGTAAAGAATCGATAGTACGACTTGCCTTTAATTGATGGTCTATCTCAAAGATTTTGTGATCATGGCCATTTGTGATCCACATATACTGACCAGTAAGAGTAAGATTATAGATAGCTGCTTGCTCTAAGGCTGACATCTTTATGGACTCTTTAGGCTGCTTGCACTCTACCAAAATATATGGAGTGCCAGACTTGTCACTAACTACGATATCGTATCGTTTCTGTAGTTGATTGACCATGATCTGTCTTTCTACAGTCATATGCTTAGGAGAGTATCCGAGTTTGATTAGGTAAGATAAAGCTGCTTGTCGCACTACTTCTTCTGGGGTCAATACTAACCATTTAGATCTGATAGTACACCAGATCCAGGTTTGTTCTCCTAACTTCTTCGTTCTTATCTCTTGAAGATGCTCTTCTATTGATATCAATAAAACTGACCTTTTATTCTATGTCAATAAAGCAACTTGCTCTTCTTTTAGTTCCATAGATTGCTGAGCTGCTTTGCCATTGGGCACAACTTGAGCAATCAATCTGTTGATTGATCCATTGAGATCTTGGTAGAGTTCGTGTGTATATAGATTGAATATACTAACTCCAGCACCTTCTAATTGTCTTAGAACTGTATGCTGCCATAACGTGGACATACCATTGTGATCATTGAGTAGATCATTCTCTATCAAGAGCACGATGTTATCATAATGAAGCAAGGTCTCAACGATATGAGATATCTCTTTGGTCTCATTGTATAAGACATTATTGATAGAAATTTTTGCCAGTTTATTGATCCGCTTGTTAAGCAAAGGAGAAAGGGTAGTGACGATGACTCGACTGCCCAATTTGTATATGCTTACAGATTTAACTTGAGTGATCAAGTTGTTGGCAAGTGAAAGCGCTTGTTTATATCGATCTGACTTCTCTAGTTCATTGAGCTGGATATTGTTAGTGATCCTTGTATCAGCGTTAAAGTTGCTGATGACACTATACTGATCCGTCAAGTCACTCAAGTCCACTGTATATGTAGATGCACAAGTCACTTTTACATTTCTATTGAGACACCTGATTACACCTTTGCTATTGATTCCTTTGTGATCCAGATAAAAGACATCATCAAATGTATAATTAGAATTAGAAAGAACTCGATTTAGATCTGATTCACTGACGACTGTGATAGGGAAGAAGTCTTGGATATTGCTACCTATAGATTCTAATATCTCAGCAGCAGAAAGTGCTTCTCCTTTACCTTCTAAGATGTATTGGAAAGTATCCCATTGTTTGTTTCGAAGAGTTGTTATCGCCTCTTTTCTTGTAGTACACCATCTATTGTGTACTTCTTTGTGTGTCGTATGTCTTAAGAGATCGCTATTGCTTTTTAACTCTTCATACCAATCTTGGAGTTGATTCATGTTAGAGCTATAATTGACCATCAGGTGACTTCTCTGCCCGTAGAAAGAGATCACATCGCTCCAGCTTTCATTCTTGAGATTATATAAACCGTTGATGATATTCTGTGATATGTTGAGATCAGCTACGTATCGCTTGAAGTTGATGTAGTCAGTATCTGTCAATCCAGACTCGCAAAGATTTACCTCGTTACTTACTGCTCTTAAAGTGTTAAGCAGTGCATCAACTTGTAAAAACTGTACAGGACATTTATAATCTATATACTTACAGTTGTTGACCCGTTTTAGTGCTTCGATGCTATCATTGAGATGCTTATCCAGTTCTTCATTGTTCGTATTGAAAGGACTAAGCTTGCGCACGTAATCCGCAAAATATGTATCTGTAGATAGCTTTGCTTGATCGATGACTGCATTGACAACACTTAAGATATTGGATACTTGGCCCCATCCCATCTCTGGTACAATGTGTACGCTTAATTTTAAGTATTTGAATCCATGAAACTTTTCAATAATTGGCACACCATTTTCTTCAAATGATGAATGATAATTCTCCAGTTCATTTTCTAAAAAGACATTCTGAAGCTCCTCTTTGATCTTCGCCCAAGCAGTTAACTCGTCTTCAAGCTCATAAGATATGATCCGCTTCATCAAGAATAACTCACGCTCGATACCAAGTAGAGCATTATTTACTTCTTGCTTTATATCTGCAAGTTCAAATCTTGCCAATGAAAGCGCTTCTTTATCTTCTATGCAAGAAGGATTCATCTTTACACAAGTATCCATATAGATAAACCTGGGCTGCAGCGCGGCTTGCAGTTTGTTGATGTTCTTAAGTATCCTTGGATTGATGCTGATGTCAGATATCTCTTCAATCAGAGACTCCGGTATATCCGATTTAGGCCTAGGCTTTATACCAAGCAACATCTCTTTAAAAGATGGACTCTTAACACTTCGCTTGTTGATAGAGAGCAGTGTGTTGTGTATCTTATTAGAAAGCTCCTTGTGCTTCAAGATGATGTGTTGATACTCTTGTCTGAGCAGAGGGATCTCTACAAGCTGAGTTAACGCTCTCACTCGCTCCAGTATATCTGGAGATTGACCTGAAGCATCACATATGTTGGTGAAGTGTGCAAGATTAGACTGGGACAAGATCTTAGCAGGGATCGCAGGATCCATACTATCAGGAGTTACTACTAGTAACCGCTGCTTATCAAGTAGTATCTTGACTACCTTTTCTGTAAAATACTCTTTGAGCATCGTAGCATCAGATATCTCCATCTGCACGATGTCATTAGTATTATCGTAAGCCAGCATTTCATCTAATTCTGGCGATAAACAATTAATATACATTACCGTTTGTCATTAAAATCCAAACACAATATATAACAAATATTTCTATATATGAAAAATCATAATATATAATGCGCCCGAGATACTTTACGTATTATAGGTTCTAAAGACCCAAGGTTGGTTATTCTGTTACGATACCGCCACTCACTTTCTCACCATTGTTATACTCATAGCGCATGCTGATCGTGCCATCAGGTTTGTAGTAAAGAAGCTCTCCATGTTGCTTCCCATTGTTCATGTTGCCACTTCTTTGGATCTTGCCATTGTTTTCATCGTATATACGGAAGGGGCCATTCATCAGTCCATCGGCATAAGTCGTCTCGTTGATTGTTCGACCATTCTTATAATTACCACTTAGTCCATGTAGGACATCATTCTTATAACCTACTATGCTCGTGATATATCCGCGATCATTGAAATGTAGCTCATCCCCATTCTTCACGCCGTTGATATAATTAGTGATGGTTTTAGGTTTAGAACTTTCTGGATGGTAGGTAGTCCATGCGCCATTGCGGACACCATTGATCACATGACCAGATGAAAGAGGGTAGTTAGCCTGATCAGTATACCGAGCAGAAGTAGCTCCTCCACCTACTGATTCTGTTTGAAATCCCTTCAGGTCATATGTCGGACCAGAAGATGTACCTCCACAGGCCCAAAGAACATTTAACGCAAGTATGATGATGACGTATCTCATGGACATAACATATATAGATTAATTAAATACGAAAATATATGTTTTGACTGAAATTCTCATATTCCTTGGCCATATTTGCATCTTATTACTAATAGCAGATGACTAATAGAGCTTTAGCACGCACATTCAACATGTTAGGTAAGGTGATGGAGTTGCATGGTGAGAACCCATTTAAAATCAGATCTTACACGAGTGCTTACAATACAATCCGCAGGCATCCTGACGAACTGATGAGCTTAGATCGAGCGCAGTTGATGGAGATACAAGGCATCGGCAAGAACATTGCTGATAAGATCGAAGAGCTACGAGAGACTGGCTCGATGGCGACCCTACAGCGATACCTTGATAAGACGCCTCCTGGTATCGTCGAGTTGCTTACTATCAAAGGGCTGGGTGCAAAGAAGATATTGACCATATGGCAGGACCTAAAGATTGAGTCTGCTGGCGAACTCTTGTATGCGTGTGACGAGAACAGGTTGGTCGATCTCAAGGGATTTGGCGAGAAGACTCAAGCTAATCTTAGAGCGCAGTTGGTCTATTATCTTGATGCTCAAGGCAAATACCTCTTCGGTCATGTCGTAGCTGAAGCAAATGAGTTGATGGATCTGCTTACTGATGCATTTGCGACAGCGAGAATAGACTTCATCAATGACATCAGAAGACAAATGCCCATCGTCGAAAGCATAGATCTTATTGGAACAGAAGATGAAGAGGTAGTGAAGGAATGGATCACCACTTTGGCGGATACATTAGCAGAGGGCGATCAGCTAAAGTTTAAAGGCACAAGTGTCAACTACTTTCAGGTAGATGAGGAATCATACAACGCAACGCTATGGGAAGGATCGGCATCTGAAGAATGGTTAGAGCACTGGTATGATCAGTATGAAGCTGACAGTATCAATGAAGACGAAGATGTGGTCTTTGATATGCATGACTGTATCTATATACCACCTGAGAGTAGAGACCTGCCACAAGGGATCGACTTGGCGCAAAGCAATGCCTTAGAGATCATAGACAATGAAGATATCCTCGGCGTTGTACATTGTCATTCGACTTATAGTGACGGTACCAATACGCTGGCTGATATGGCGCAAGCGGCTATTGATCAAGGGTATCAATATATGGTGATCACGGATCATTCTAAGTCAGCATTTTACGCGGATGGGCTGAAGGAGCATGAGGTAGAGGTGCAGATGAAGGAGATAGATCAGCTCAATGCCGGATATGAAGACTTCAGGATATTCAAAGGGATAGAAAGCGATATCCTAGGAGATGGCCGCTTGGATTATGATGATGCGGTATTAGCTGAGTTTGAGGTAATCATCGCTTCTGTCCATGCTAACTTAAAGATGGATATAACAAAGGCAACTAATCGTTTACTCAATGCCATTGCGAACCCTTATACAAGGATATTGGGTCATCCGACCGGTAGATTATTATTGTCAAGAGAAGGATATCCGATTGATCATAAGGCCATCATAGATGCATGTGCAGAGCATAGCGTAGCCATAGAGCTCAACGCTAACCCTTATCGATTGGACATAGACTGGTCATGGATACCATATGCCGTAGAACAAGGCGTGATGATATCAATAAACCCAGATGCACACAATATAAAAGGCATATCTGACATTCAATATGGTGTAAGCGCAGCTCGAAAGGCCCTCTTGAGGCCTGTCGAATGCCTTAATACACTCACCTTGGATGATTTTACTAACTGGGTCGAACATAAGTAGACCAGCTTTGTTAATCGCTTGTTAACCGACGTAGATATGATGGAAGTTCTAATACGTCGTCTTATATTTGTATCAGCAATAATTCGTTAATCTATAAATAAACATAATGAAGTTTTTGAATTCTATTCTTTTTGTAGCTGCCTTAGCTTTGCTAACAGTTGCATGTAAAGACAATGCTACAAATGCAGCTCAAACTGCACCAGCAGCAGTTACACCTACAACTCAGGCTCCAGCAGCTACTCCTGCGGCGACTGTACCAGTAGGTCCACTTACTACTATCTCTTACCCAGAGACAGAGTTTGACTTTGGTGAGATCGAGGAAGGTGAGAAGATCACTCACGAGTATTCTTTTAAGAACACAGGTAGCGAGCCATTAGTAATATCTAAGGCTGTTGGTTCTTGTGGATGTACAGTGCCAGATTGGCCAAGAGAGCCTGTTGCTCCAGGTGAGACTGGTACGATCAAGGTACAGTATGATTCAAGAGGTAAGGGTAAGACACGTGCTGAAGGCGGTAAAGCTGAAAACAAGCGTGTGACGATCACTGCTAACACTGATCCTGCTAACACATACCTTTCTATTAAAGGAAAAGTATACAAGCCGGATGCACCAGCAAGCTAATCACAGCTTAGCTTAGAAAATTATAAAAGGTAGTTGGATTTGTCCAGCTACCTTTTTTGTTTTGAGTGCTGATCATCATTATGATTGTAAAGCTTACTTTGAGTAATCTTTATAATTAAATGACGATGTGGAAGACTATCTTATTCTTAATCTTTACTTTGATCGTCGTGCCAATTGTGGCATTCTATTACGATGATCTCCCTTCCATTACTCAGCGCTCTACGTTGACTACTTTGACTTATGTATATGTCGTAAGTGCTCTGTTGTGCTTTTTCGTAAGCACCTTGGCTAAGAACTATAGTCAAGTTGACAAGCTTTGGTCGATACTTCCGATCGTTTATGTTTGGATAGCATGCGTGGATGCTAAGTATGAGCCGCGGATCTTGATGATGGCGATCCTGGCTACGATATGGGGGCTAAGATTGACTTATAACTTTGCACGTCGAGGAGGCTATCAATGGAGGTTTTGGGAAGGGGATGAAGATTATCGATGGTCGATCTTGATGGCCAGAACAGAGTTTCAGCCGCATTGGAAGTGGGTAGTGTTTAATTTGTTCTTTATTTCTTTTTATCAATTGGGTTTGATCTTGCTTTTTACAATTCCAATAGTGAAGTGTATGGATGGAAAACCGCTGGGCATCTGGGATTATGTCTTAGCAGGGGGCTTTATAGTATCGGTAATCATAGAGGCAATCGCAGATCAACAACAATGGGACTATCAAAATAAAAAACACCAAGCGATCAAAGGAGAGATCGAGATGACAAATATTTATAAAAGAGGTTTTCTTGATTCTGGTCTTTGGGGTGTAGTGCGTCATCCAAACTACGCCGCAGAGCAATTGGTTTGGATCTTGTTTTATCTTTTTACCATTAGTGCGACTGGCATATGGGTCAATTGGGCGATCACGGGATGTTTGTTATTAGTTATACTTTTTAAGGGAAGCTCTGATTTTAGCGAAGAGATTTCTGGAGAAAAGTATTCTGAATATGAAGCGTATAGAAAAAGAGTTGGAAGGTTTGTCCCTGGCCTTAAATAGAGTATTGATAATTTACGATAGAATACCTGCCATAAATTACCGCTTCTTGAAAGAATAGATGACACTTGACAAGAAGTCCGAAAGTTTCATTTTGAAGATATTAAGACATATTATAATAAATCTTAATAAATGGTTGCTTACCTTACGAAGTAATAACTACTAACTATGATCTTTCCTATAGGCGACGATAACATCAACGGAGGTTATAAACCTTATGTAGCTTACACCTTCTTAGCGATCAATGTCATCATATTTCTCTATCAGATCACGTTGGGACCACAGGGTATTGATGCCTTTCTCAATTCATATGGTGGCATCCCTGCAGAGATAACGACAGGTGTGGATACCTACACCTTGATCACGAGCATGTTCTTGCATGGAGGGTGGATGCACATCATAGGCAACATGATCTTCCTTTGGATCTTTGCTGATAATATAGAGGCCATCATAGGTAATATGCCGTTTTTGATATTCTATGTGCTCGGTGGGTTACTGGCATCTGCGGCACATATCATCACGGACCCTGATTCTCTGATTCCTGTAGTAGGTGCAAGTGGAGCTATTTCAGCGGTGATGGGGACTTACTTAGTGATGTTTCCTAAGTCACGCATCAAGTTGATCTTCATCATGTTCTTCAGGACGTTTTATCTACCAGCTTTTGTCTTTTTGGGTTTTTGGTTTGCGCAGCAGCTCTTTAGTGGAGTAGGAACGATGTCGTCAGAAAGTGGAGGAGGAGGTGTTGCCTGGTGGGCACACATTGGTGGCTTTGTATATGGTGTCGCTGTAGGCTTCTTAATCAAGAAGTTTTATGGGCACACTTACACGGTTAATACCCAAGAGGACATTCGGGCTTAAATCGTTTTAATAAAGGTTTGAAAGGATTCGAATGGGACTTGATACGATGATCTATTGCAATCATTCATTGCACATACCCAAAAGTACTGAAGACATTGTGGATTTGATGGTTCAAACATGGGGAAGTAAGTCTGAGATCGTTAGATCCCTTCACGTAGAAGTAGAGGATAGGACTACCGATCTGAACGCTTGTAAAGTCTTAATTTGCTCTAATGGAATAGACTTTGAGTATCAAAAGTTTAAGGTACTAAGACTGAATACTGATTTTATGTTTTCAGGTTTTATTATGATTTACCCTAGGACTATTCAATTTATACCGATAATGATTGGACGAAATACTACTCATATGCTATCACACTTTTTAGACGAGCCACATGGAATATATCCTAATGGCATTGATGAATTCCATCATGCCAAGAAGTCTTGGGAGTTATTTAAACAGTTTTTATCGTATATAACTTCTTCAATAGGAGGTAAGATACACCTCTATATTAATGATGGCATATTTCAAAGTGTTCAAGACATAGCCTGGAACGGAGGAACTATTGAAGAAATGATGAAAGCAGCGAATAAAATAACAGATCCTTGTTCATCCAAACAAAAGTTTATAGAAAATCATGCCTATACTGATAGTCACGGATTCGCAAGAGTTAGTGGTAGTGTATGGTTTTACGAAGAATCAAACTGAAATTTATGCCTCCTTATTGATGCTCTCAGTCATCTCTGATGAGATGGCTGATCTCATGATATCAAGAAACCCTTTTTGGCTAATCTGTAAGGTCACAACAGTATCATCAAGCTTAGTGATGG
>CALIHL010000088.1 GCA_938022935.1 uncultured Saprospiraceae bacterium | reverse complement strand
TCTACTAACTCTACCATCTTGTCCCCATCCAGTTTCCAAGTGCCACCATTAGAGTTGATAAACTTTCCAGTCTCAGCATGATAAGTACTAATCACTTGATAGCCATCGGCAAAAAGAACTACGCTTCTTAGAGGCTCTCCTTGTTCACTTGTGGTATAGGACTCCCATGCACCAATCAGGCCTTGCCCATGCATGGTAATTGAAAAGCAGATGAATATGAAAACGGTTATTGTTTTTTTCATCATCATAACTTGTTAATAATGAATGGAATGATCATTATTTATCCAATTCTGATTTCAAAGTTTCATCGTAGCCTTCACAGCATCGTAGGCATTGACAAATCCATGTCCACTTTGATAATCAAATCCTTTGGCTCCGATGTCTTTCGCAGTGTTGAGAAGAATTTCTTTGACTTGCCAAGGAGTTAGATCAGGGTTTGCAGAAAGCATCAATGATACAATACCTGCCATATGGGGACCAGCAAGGGAGTTTCCACTGGCCATATTATCCAACTTGCCTTCTGGGTCGATACACGGCACCTTATGATTGATCGTTGCAAAGTCTGGTTTGTCTACCTGACCATCTTTGTAGTGATCAGTATTCCACTCTACAGGTCCTTGACTACTAAATGGTGGTCGTTCGCCCTCTTGCCCTACTCCAGCAACACCTAAAACTACATTGGGGATATCCTCTGGGTTTCTCATCTGAACTGGGATAGGCGCTGCATTGTTCCCGGCTGCAAAGTTACCAGCACCTGAGATAAAGACTACACCGCATAAAGTACCATGCTCAAGCACCTTCCGCCAGTGAGATCTATACTCACCCAGATTCGGGTGTGAAAAACTCATACTATAAGTATCAGCACCTTGCTCGATGCCCCACTCTACAGCTTGTTCTATATTAGAAGATCCGATGACTGGGGCCCACTTCGCGTCAGGAGCAATCCCAATCGCCTGTGTTGTACCGGTTTCAAATGTCCCGACGATCATAGCAGCACATAGGTTGCCATGTATATTGGTTCCTCTTCTTATTCTTGGCTCGTTGAGATTAGGGCTTTTATCATCAAAATTATAACCATGATAATCATCTACATACCCATTCTGATCATCATCCAAACCATTGCCAGGTATCTCTCCGCTATTAGTGTAGATAGTCTCTGCTAAGGGAGGTGTGTCTAATTTGAAACCTGAGTCATGTACCACATTGAGCGTTCCTTTACCTGTGATGCCCAACTCACTCCACACTTCTGGTGCACGGATCTTTTTGATATTCCATGGATAAGACGTTGCACTTTCTATATCAAATCGACTTGTCGGGATAGCTGTGAGATACTCTGGGCCCATATTGGTACCACTTGGAACCGCAGGCCGTCGCTTGACAAAGACTTGCTCGACCCCATCCAAATGCTTTATAGTTTTAAAACCTTCTGCTGTAACAGTACAAGTAAAACCATTGATGATCCAATGTCTTTTGACATCTCTGATCTGCCCAGACTGAACAAGCGCGGCTATCTGGTCTTTAATCTTATTGTAAGAATAATTGCTCTTCGCTTTCAACATGGTCATGACCTCTTTCCTCAACGCTAATCTTGGCTTGCCTTTGAACTCTTCTACCTGTTTAAGGAAAGAATCTCCATGTTCTAAGTACTGATTGTCGAGCCATACAACAATCGTTTGTTGGTCGACATCCTCATCGTAAGCGACAAGATTATTAGGAGTTACTGTAATCCCTGAAGTCAACAAAAGAGATAGAAAAAGAAATGCTGAAGTTTTCATAACCCTAAAATAGTTAATTCAAAAAGGATCATAGTTTATAGACTACTTCAGTGTTGACAACCCATTCCTAATTGAAAATCTGCTCAACACTAAGATTGTCATAATCTTCTACAACATTTACGAAAAGTATAATCTTGTTATACCACCTGCTTGCGCAAATACTTCGCCCTTAGATCAGGCCCATCATGACTCCAACCAGGCGCATTAAAGATGTACTTTATCTTATCAGACCATGATGAAGCTCGCTTAACATCTTGCCAGATCGCTCCATATTCATGAGTGGCGACATAGAAAGGGTTGTGAGAAGAGATATTTGACGTAAGTCCATAGACTACAGGCTCGTGATCTACTTCAGGTGCAAAGGTCCCAAACAAGCGATCCCAAAGGATCAACACACCTGCATGGTTACGGTCCAAGTATCGATGATTAGATGCGTGATGTACGCGATGATGAGAAGGCGTGTTAAAAATAAACTCTATAGGGCGGGGCAGCTTATCTACCAAATCAGTATGTACCCAAAATTGGAATATCAGATTGATTGAGATCATGACAAACATCATCAGCGGATCAAATCCCAAAAGAGGGATCCATAACCAAAAGAAGTACTTATGTACTCGCTCTCCTGCTCCTTGTCTTAGCGCTGTACCAAAGTTCATGAACTGAGAAGAGTGATGAGATACGTGGCCGGCCCAAAACAAGCGCACCTCATGATTCATCCTATGAAACCAATAGTAACTTAGGTCATCCATAAAAAAAAGAAAGACCCATGCCCACCACTGGCGACCAATGACATCTCTTAACGGACTAATCTCATGCAAGAAGTAGAACGCTATAAAAGCCAAGACTTTTGGCAAAAACTCTACCACCCCAGTGATCAACAACATACCGATCGACGTCCAGAAGTCTTTGGTTTTGTAAAGCCCCAGCTCCTTATACTTGTCCCAATAAAACTCAATCGCTATCGCCCCCAGAAAGACTGGTAGCGCTAAAAACTGTAGCTGATCATTGGATAGTTCTGCAAGCGCTTGTTCTATGTTCATCTTATAAAGTTAACAAGAAAAGATACTTACAAAAGTAAAGCTATCGATTGAGCAAATCAGAGCTGATAAACTCTCTTCCTTTGCTATCTCAACTAAAGACGACTGCTACAGACACTAAGGTTATACCCTTGGTATTTGGCATAGAATTAGCTGTACTCTGTATACACTTGTTGTATCTTGATCTATAGATCCTACCTGTTCCCTAACAGAAGTAACGATACCAGATCATCAAACCGAGATGCCACACTTGTCCCCTGCCTCCGTGATAAGCATAAATGAAAGCTAGTGTGAAGGATCATAATCCGCAAGGTTATGTCTTCAATTAATTGATTAAAAGTTGCTCTACTTCTTTTTTAGAATTAGTCGGCTTATCAAAACTGGCATTTATGAACTGGCGAATATTAAAAAAGACCAATCGCTTGAATCTGATCATGGCAGGTATGATGGCAATCGCCTCTATCTGTCAAGTATCAGCTCAATCTTGTACACCTCCTACATTGTCAGCAACAACAGTGGCAACTTGTGAGAGTGCATCTAATGGATCTATCGACTTAACTGTGACAGGGTCTGACTCATATACCTACCTATGGTCACCAAGTGGAGCAACAACTCAAGATATAAGCGGCATAGCAGATGGACTTCATCAAGTGGTCGTCACTGTCAATGGAGATCCCAGTTGTACAGTGTCAGGTGCGTATCTCGTAGGAGAAAACGCAGAACCATTTGCAAATGCAGGATTAGACAAAGGTCAATGCGAAAATGGAAATTTTACTATGACTGCTGTCCCGACGAGTATCGGAACAGGCACATGGAGTTTTGTAGGACCCACCAATGGTGCAAGCATTTCTGAACCCAACAATCCAACTACCCTAATTACAAACCTTAACGTTGGATCATCAGCCACCCTTGCATGGACAATTGTAAATATAAATTGCAGCGATCAAGACGAAGTAACGATAACAAATAGTACTGAGGTGCTCGCTGATGCTGGGCTCAATCAGGAAAAATGTAATGAAGGTGATTTTATAATGTCTGCAACTCCTCCTTCTTTAGGAAGTGGATCATGGAGTATTGTTGGGCTACCCAACGGAGCTAACATTATAAACTCTGCGCTCCATAACACACAAGTGACAGGACTAAACCCAGGTACATCCGTCACACTTAGATGGGTCGTTAACAACGGCACTTGCTTTGATACAGACGACGTTATACTAACTAACAATACGCCCGTCTCTGCAGTTGCAGGAAGTAATAATACTCAGTGCAACAATGGTACTTTCCAATTGCAAGCACTTGATCCGTTTGTAGGAACAGGTGCTTGGTCCATCATCGGAGATACACATGGTGCATCAATCATCAACAACAACTCTCATGATGCTATGGTTAGCGGATTAGCAGCGGGTCAAACAATAACGCTCAGATGGAGGGTCACCAATGGAGGTTGTACGGCATCAGATGATATACTCTTAACTAATCAACTCATGGTTATCGCCGACGCTGGAGATGATTTGAAAAATTGTAACAACGGAGTATTTACGTTAGCCGCAGAGATGCCATCTGTAGGAAGCGGTTCTTGGTCAATCATAGGGCCACCAGGTGGAGCAGTAGTTATATCACCCTCCTCTCCAACAAGTCAAGTGGTAGGCTTAACCAATGGCTCAACCGTGACGCTCAGATGGAGCGTCTTTAACGGTACTTGTTTCTCTATGGATCAGGTTACCTTATTCAACGATGTGGAAGTATTTACACTGGTCGGCCCTAATCAAGTAAAGTGTAACCATGGCACATTTGACTTGATAGCTAACACTCCAACAATAGGTGTCGGCACATGGACCTTTGTATCTCCTCCGATCAGTGCAACTATAGATAATATTAATAGCCCAACAGCGCAGGTATCAGGTGTACAACCTGGAGAAACAGCGAGCTTAAGATGGACCATTACAAATGGCGGATGTTCTGATTATAAAGAGCTTACTCTAACCAATGACCAAATGGTTGATGCAGATGCAGGGCCAGATATCTACCAATGTGAAAACGGCGATTTTACAATGGCAGCTAATAGCCCACTTGCCACTGGTGCAGGATTCTGGGAGATTCTTGGAGCGCCTAATGGTGCTTCAATTGCTAACCCAACAGACCCTTCTACTGCTGTAAATGGATTAAACATAGATCGCTCTGCCACTTTAAAATGGACACTGACCAACGGGACGTGTATAGATTCCGATACTATAAAAATATTTCATTCTGCACCAGTCTCATCACATGCAGGATCAAATCAACAGAAGTGCACAACAGGAAGCTTTACGCTTGCGGCTAACGACCCAGTAATCGGTGTTGGAGCATGGTCATTTATTGGAGAAAAGTATGACGCTATTATAAGTGATGTCACAGCATATAATGCAACAGTTACTGGTCTACTACTTACACAACAAGTTACACTCAGATGGACAGTGACCAACGGAGGGTGTCAAGAATATGAAGAAGTTACACTTACCAATGACCCTATGGTAAGTGCTGATGCTGGTGAGAATATTGAAAATTGCAATGATGCAGATTTTACATTATCAGCAGTGGATCCCACTGAGGGATTTGGTGTTTGGTCGATTGTTGGCGACACACATGGAGCCATCATAGACAATGTATCCTCGCACAACACTCATGTATCTGGATTAGAACTTGGAAAAACAATCACACTCAAATGGTATGTCACCAATGGTGGCTGTGAAGCTGAAGATTTGGTTACAATTTCTAATTATCAAGACGTAGTTGCGACGGCGGGAGATGATCAAGCTCAATGTAATGATGACTCATTTACGCTTAGTGCCACCCCTCCAAGTGTTGGAACTGGTATGTGGTCGATTGTAGGTTTATCAACGGGATTAACTATAACCGATCCTATTCTTTACAATACAACATTCTCAGGACTGTTAGCAGGCCAATCTGCTACCTTAAGATGGACCGTCACCAACGGCCCATGCATACAATCAGACGACGTGGTGTTACGCAATGATCAAGATGTCTCCGCCGATGCAGGCGCTAATCAAACACAATGCGACAGTGGATCATTCTCGCTTACCGGTAATAATCCAACTATAGGATCTGGACAATGGTCTATCATCGGTGCAGCACATGGTGCATCAATCTCAGACATCAATAATCATAGCACTTTTGTAAATAATCTTGTCGCAGGGCAATCCATAACACTGCGATGGACCATCACCAACGGAACATGTTCGGACTCAGATGACGTCACAATAACCAATACGGCTCCAGTGGCTGCAAACGCTGGTTCCAATCAGATGCAGTGCGCAAATGGCGACTTCACATTAGCCGCTACCGCTCCAACTTCAGGACAAGGGACTTGGATTTTCATAGGTGATCCAAAAGGAGCATCTCTATCCAATCCAACTCAGCCTAATGCAACTATCTCTTCCCTTGATGAAGGAGCAACCATCACTTTAAGATGGACCGTCATCAATGGATCTTGTAGTGAAACAGATGATATACAATTAACCAATCATCAATCTGTCAATGCGGATGCTGGTATTAATCAAACACAATGTAACAGTGGATATTTTACCTTATCGGCTGATGAACCAACAATTGGAACTGGTACGTGGACCATAATAGGAGACGCCAACGGTGCTACTATATCAGATATCACAGCACACAATACAACCGTTAGCAATCTAACTACTGGCAAATCTATAATTCTACAATGGACCATCACCAATGGAATATGCTCTTCAGGCGACACAGTCATCTTGACCAACGATAGCGAAGTGTCTGCGTTCGCTGGCCCAGACCAAAGTCAGTGCAACAATGGACAGTTTCAACTTAATGCCACGAGTCCTACAACTGGAATCGGCGAATGGTCCATCATCGGAGATGCTCATGGTGCTTCTATAAATGATAACATTAATCATCAAGCTGTAGTCACGGGTTTGACTATAGGGAAGTCAGTGACTTTGAGATGGACTGTTATAAATAGTACTTGCAGTAAGTATGACGATATAGTATTAACTAATGATCAATCATACATGGCTCAAGCTGGAAGCGATCAGGTACAATGTAATGATAGCTCTTTCTCCTTAAACGGTAATGTTGCTTCTCCTGGCAGTGGCACTTGGACCATCGTCGGAGCTGGGCATGGAGCAATTATAACTACTCCGAACTTACACAATACAACTATAACTGGGCTCAGCTCTGATCACAGCATAACCTTAAGATGGACAATTACGAACGGCACTTGTACATCAAGTGACGATGTACAGTTAACAAACGATCTACCGATTGATGCTCAGGCTGGACCTAACGAAAGGAAATGTAATGATGGATCTTTTACCCTCGCAGCTAATCAACCAACAAAAGGAACTGGACTTTGGACAATCGTTGGAACTGCCAATGGAGCGACTTTAGTCGACCCTTCTCTTTACAACAGCACAGTTACTGGACTACAAGTTGGAAAGTCAGTGACCCTTAGATGGTCCATCACTAATGGTTCTTGTATACAAGCAGATGATGTCACACTTACAAACGATGAGTTATCAACAGCACTTGCAGGGCCTAATCAAACTATGTGTAATCAAGGCAACTTCACTTTAGCTGGTAATCAACCTACCACTGGCTCTGGACTATGGACCATAGTTGGAGATGCCGGAGCTGTAACGATTGACACCCCAAGTGATTACAACACATCTATAAAAAATGTAGCAGCCAATCAAACGGTAATACTAAAATGGACCATCACCAATCAATCTTGTTCATCATCAGACGAAGTGTCCATCACCAACAACGCCCCTGTAATTGCCGCTGCAGGTGAAGATCAAGAACAATGCAATGATGGCACCTTTCAACTGAGTGGCAACAACCCTTCTATTGGCCAAGGCAAATGGAGTATCATAGGCGCTGCTCATGGAACGACTATAGATGATATAACAAATTATAATACAACCATCAGTGGATTACAAAAAGGAAGAAGAGTAAGGCTAAGATGGACCGTCAAGAATAATTTATGTGAACTAAGTGATGACGTACTAATGACTAATCATGAAGACGTCAAGGCAGATGCAGGAAGTATGATCGTACAGTGTAACAACGAGACTTTCATGCTTTCCGCAGATGCTCCTTTAATTGGAAACGGTACCTGGACATTTGTTGGGGATCCAAGAGGTGCGATTATAACTAACAGCACAGAACCATCAACATCTGTGACTAACCTTTTATCTGACGAAAGTGTGACACTTCGCTGGACGGTTACGAACGGCACTTGTATAGACACCGACGAAGTAAGCTTGACCAACAACCTGACTACTATTTCATGCCCTGATGATAAAGTTATAGATCCATGTCAATCACAAGCGCTTATCGACGATCAATTTCAATTATGGATTGGCGCTTTCCAAGGAATCACTAATGCCAGTGGCACGATCTCTTATGGGGTAACCATTGATGATTCGCCATCTGTCAATCTTTCTTCACTTACTGGCATAACAAGTCCAGATAGTATAGGCGGAAAGATATCGATCATCTTCGATGTTGATTGTGCAGACGAAATACTAACATGTACCTCAACTTTTGAGGTAGGCAAACCATCCGACATAGAAAGCTCGGCTCCCGATCCCATTAATAAAACAGCTTGTAGTGATACTGATGATTTTGACATTTGGAAGGATGCGTTTATAGCAATGGGTGGATGCCAAAGTATAATCACTTATGATGTCAATATTATAAATGATCTTTCTTCTTCGGATACAATTAAGCTGATAGGGCTTACAGATCTTTCTGAGGTAAACGATCCATCATCATGCGGTGGCAAAATTGAAATAACAATCAGAATAAGATCATCCTTTGGGTTTCCAACTGGACAGTACGACGAAAGCAAAAGCAGCTCGTCTTATACGATACAGGCATCAACACCAATTACTGTATATGGACCATCAGACTATGAAACTGAAGAGATGGCTTCTCAAAGAACGATAGATTCTCTATTTGCCATATGGATAAAAGAGTTTGGTTATGAAGGAGGTGTCTGTGGGGCATTACAAGAAGAAGACCTTTCCAAATACAAATCACCATCATACAATAGCGGATCAACAACAGTGAGTTACGCGGCGGAAGATCAGTGTTCATCAGATACTATCGAGTCAACATTTAGCGTGCCGCCATTTGCTCTTGTACCTAATGAGATAAAGCTGCAAGGCCCATCAATCATTTGTGCCAATAACGACGGTTATACATATCGAGTGGACACCTTAGAGGATATAGCAAACCTCAACTTAAAGTGGACGTATAAAGGAAGTGGAGGCGTTATATTAGAACAAGTCGATAACACAATTGAGATGGGTTTTATCGCCACTGCTACTGAGGGATATTTGGTAGCAACTGCGTATAACAATTTCAATTCTATCTCTGATTCGATTTTTATACAATTGGAAGATCCAAGAGTGTGTAACACTTACTGCAAAGGACTGTTAGATATATCAGACTTTATGATCAATAACGAGACGATGCCTGACTCTATAGACTTCTGGGCAGAGTATTCTATTTTCTCTACAGGTCAGATACAACCAACTGGTGATGTTTCATTTAACGCAGGTCTATCTATCGAGTTACAAGAAGAGTTCTCTGTAGAGCAAGGAGGTGTACTTGAAGTCAACATTGATCATTGTGATGGCATCGGCATTCGTCATTCAGATGTAATTAGAAAATAGACTAAACAAATGAGCTATACAGTAGGCTTCGGAAGCAAGTGACCTTTCTAATCAAGGAGTCATTCTAAAGACTGGACTCTCTGATATGTTTTGTTGTAGTGATAAAACACCGATGATCAATATCAATAAAAACATATTGACTATACCCCACTCTCCAACAGTGGGGATCAATGTCCCACAAGTCTCCACGCCAACCGCAGCAAAGATATTTTCAATCTCATCAGGGGCAACGATGGCGTAGTCCGAAGCAATAAGAGAATTGATATCGCCTCCCATCTCAAATCTCTCTCTTCCAGATATATCTACGATCGGTTGTGTTGTCTCTGGCATCCCAACTCCAATCACAAACAAGTGCTTATCCGCTCTTTTTAATTGATTAGCCGCATCCTGAGCGTGTTTTAGTGCAGTTAAGTCAAACTGCTCACCTTCCCCTGCTATCGTAGGGCTCGTTAGACCTGCCGTATTATAAAAAGTAGGGTTACCATCAGTGAGCATCAGTATAAAGTCTGCTCCTTCTACCTTGTTGGCATAGACTAGGGCATCTTGCCAATTAGTCCCACCGATCAATTTAAACTGATCTGCTCTCGGTTGATAGTCAGTATCAAGGTAGTTCCTAAGTCCATCCAGAAATTCAGGTGTGACAGGCTGAAGATCTGTCGAGTTGTTGATAGCTACCCTTCTGGCTTTTGAGTCATATTCTACAATAGCCATTTGGCTTCCAGAATTAGATAAGACGTCACCAAAAATCATAACGCCGTTTCTAATAGACTGATCGATGTTAGAAGCTGATATAGATGCAGACTCATCTATAACTACAACAACATTGATCGGGCAATAATCTGCTAAGTCTGGATTGTTGACAGAAGCACTTCTAAACGCTCTAACTTGAAAAGTCTGAACACATTCAGAGACAACATTTTTGTTTTGGGCTATATCTGTATTGACATTTTTGATCGCTACCTGACCTTGGCCAGAGATCTGTAGTGTAGATGTTCTACCAGAGTTATCAATCATACTGGCTTGTACACTGCCACTTGTCCCGACGACTCGCCAAGTACCACTTTGCAGTTCTCCCATGGTGACCAATCCTGATATGACTGGTAGATTATAAGCTACGTCATCTGTTGTATAAAGTGTTGAGCCCGTTCTTGGCAGATAACAATCCTGTCCAATGGAAAGGTTTATATAACTTATGAACAAGCAAGCAAGCGCTAGTTTGTACGTTTTCATCTTGACAATATCTATTTGACAAGGGACTCTAAAGGCTTACAATAACTTATAAGATCTTTTGAAGAATTGGCCATAATCGACTCGAACAAACAAACCTGAACACTTACCTATTAGCATGAGAATAGTAGCGTGTTATTATAACAATTAAATGAGTCAATCAGGCCAATTCTTAGGATCTTACCTCTTTGTGAATGATATGCGTAAGTACCTTAGAATCTCTTGTTGGTTGCAGAACATACAAGTGTTAAAACTGCTTATAGATCATCACTGATCTAATAAGACACATGCACGAAAAGACGGACAATTAACATGTCTGTTCGTTTCGTGCCAAAGCTTAAAACGCCTTGACCAACTTTCATTTAATTTAGGGAATGACTTAGCGAAGATTAGGGCTTACCAAGTATTACTCAAATATATGTAAATATTTTATAATATGTTAATATCTTACAGAAATTTATATATGTATTCTTTCTTTCGCTATCACCCCCTTTGCTATCAACCCCTTTCTTTCAACATTAAGAATATCAGAAAGAACTACTGCTGAAGGATCAGCACTTTAGAAACAAAAGAACCGAAAACAAAAAGGGCCGAACTTTAAAGTTCGACCCTTTTATTTTTATTTCTATGCTCGTTTATAATGTTTTGATTTATACCTCTCTACTTGAGGTCTTAATTTTTGCACTGCATTCTCCAATGCAATGTCATGATACTTCCCTGATGCTTCTGCAAAGACATCTTTGCCTTTAAGCCTCAGCTGAACCTTTACCTTTTTAGTCGGATGTTTATCACCTCTAAAAAAGATCTTGGCCGATGTAACAAATGGATAACTGTCAAAATACTTACCTAATAAATCTTGAGCATACTGCTCATTGTAAGTAGTTCCTTCTGTCATGTTTCTTTCTACTTTAATATCCATATACAACACGTATTTTAATTAGTGAGTAATTAATCTATCAATGTTCCCAGACCCTCTCTTTACACGGACTGAATGAGGCTTTCACCTCATATAAGTCAAGATACAAATTAATCCTTCACATATCCAACAGATTACGAATATTATTAATATAACATCAAGTAAAACCACACTATAATTTGGCGAAAGCTAAATTGCAGACAAAATTAATCCTGAACCAGCTAAGAAAACACAATTGTATCTGGCAGCGTTTATCCCAGCTAATCAGGCGCTCTGTCTCTAAAGAAGGTCAAGAATTGCTTCTGAAGTGCTGCTTGTATAGACCCCGATCCCAAGTTATTGATCGGTGTACCATGATAGTGCCCCATCAGGCCATTATAGTGGCCACTGATCCCGTCTACAAACGCTCCCAGCTCTTCTATAGAACACTGTAGATTAGAGGTTTCTTCGATTACCACTGTTACATTATCACCTTTCGCTTGGACATACGATATAGACTTCTCGATGTCATCCGAGTCAGGATATATATGCACACTGACATAGTCAAGATCTCCTGCAAATCTATCCAGTGGTCCCAAGCCTAAGAATCCAACAGTGATCAAAGTCTCGCTATCTACACTTCGTATCGCACCAGTCATCTCAGCGATCCATTGCTGCATCGTTAGTGCGAACTCCTTATCAGGATCTCTTGAGATATTTTGAACAAAGTGATATCCACCAAATCCCTCTCCAGGTAACCAATCGCAATCATTGAGCACTTCACACTGGACAGCGACAACGGGTTCATTCATGAGGTTATAAGCGAATAGTGCAGGACTATCTTTCACCTGATCAGCTACACTCTGCCAGAAGATCTTCTGTGTCGCCCATCTCTCATCATCTGACATCAGGATATAATACAACGGCGTATCGGACTTCCGATAAGCAGCCAAACCAGTTATATCAAGATATAAGCCATTCTGTTCTGCTACAGCCACCAAGTCTGATAGCCTATCCAACGCTTTTTGGTTAGGCGTCTTGGCATCCAACATAAACTGATGATATTGGAGATGTATCCGAACCACATTTGCCGATAAGGCCCTCATCTCTCTAAAGTCCGACTCTATCGTCTCCCATACGGACTCATCTTCCCAATTGTCCTCGATGAGACCGACATCCTCGGCATTGGTATAATTTAAGCCCCAAGGGAAGAAAGTCTTTCCAGATCTTTCGACAAATGTCCCATCAGCAGCCATGCTGATCTTAGACAACACAGCTACTGGCCCCAATACTGGTTCTGGCTCCGAGTCAGAGCCGCATGACCAAAGCAATACAGACAAAAGGATAAGGACCCATCTTAAGTTGCTCATGATCTTATAACGTAGGCTGTACGGACAGATATTTTACACTTTCGTAAATGTACAACACACTCAATCCAGTGAGTTGTGCTAATTATCTACCTTCGATATCATGAAAAAAGCACTCTACACCCTACTCATTCTGGTTCTTATAGGGCTATTTGCCTTCTTTATGGCTGGTGCAAAGATCATAGACGAACAGACTAATGTTTTGCTGAAGCTGGATCATGGTGACATACCTGAAGATGTTAAAAAAGTACACGATGATCTACTTATCGCTGATTGGCACGCCGACAATCTTCTTTGGGACCGCGATGTTCTCAAGGAACTTAATCATGGCCATGTAGATGTCCCACGTCTCATCAAAGGCAACTTTACGCTACAGGTATTTGATGCAGTGATCAAGACACCCAAAGGGCAAAACTATGATCGAAACTCTGGCGACACAGATAACATAACTGCCTTAGCAATAGCCAATAGATGGCCCATGCGCACCTGGAGTAGTTTGGTAGAGAGAGCACTTCACCAAAGCAAAAAACTTCATGGTGCAGAAGAACGCTCTGACGGCAAATTGCAAATCATAAGAACAAAGTCCGATCTACAAAACCTGCTCTCTGAACGTAGTAAAAACAAAGACCTCGTCGGTGGCTTACTGGCCATCGAAGGGCTACATGCTCTTGAAGGTAAATTAGAAAATCTACAAAAGGTCTATGACGCTGGCTATCGGGTCATGGGCCTCACTCACTTCTTCGACAATGAAGTCGGTGGTTCTTCTGCCGGCATCGATCAAAGAGGTTTAACGGCATTTGGAAAAGATGTGATTGTCAAAATGAACGAGATGGATATAACCATCGATCTTGCACATGCTTCTTCTGCCCTTATAAAAGACGTCTTAGAACTAACCACCAAACCAATAGTCGTCTCACACACAGGCGTAAAAGGAACATATGAAAGTCCACGCAATCTGTCTGATGATCAACTCCGTGCGATCGCTGCCAAAGGTGGCGTCGTGGGCATTGGCTTCTGGGATGGCGCTGTCGGTAGTCCACAGACGACTGACATAGTCAAAGCTATGAGACATGCTGTTGACATCATAGGCATCGATCACGTCTGTCTCGGTTCAGACTGGGACGGTGGCACAACAACTCTGTTTGACGCAGCTAACATATGGGTGCTTACAGAAGCACTGATGAATGGTGGATTTTCTAATGAGGAAATTTATAAAATCATGGGCGGCAATCAGATTGAGTTTCTAAAAAACAATCTTCCTTCATAACCACTACTCTATTTATAAATAGCTACACCTCACTCCACTCTATCACCTCTTTATATAGATCTTCTAAACTGCGGTCAAGAGCGCATACTTGATCATAGCTCAGTCCCATTTCTTCCATTAGATATTGGATAACCAAAGAGTACTTCATGTAAGGTAGATTCTGAATAGTACCATCCTCAAGTCTAAGTACTGGAATGCCTACATGTTCTTCATCTACCTTCTCTGTATATATGGCAACTCTTTCTTTTAGAAGGCCATCATTTTTATATTCTCTTGATATGTATTCTGCATGACCCTCCAACTTCCAGTTGATCTTACCCATCGTACTTGTGAGTTGATATTTGGCATCATGATTATACTGATAGTTATGCATAAACTCATGAGCCAACAAATTAGTCAAGTCATACCTTCTCACTTCATAGTCATTGACTTCCCAAGCAAACTCGGTATAACCTTCTTTGAAGTTAGGCTCAGCAGCATACATAACTGCCTTGTCAAAAAACGCATATGCATTGGCACCTTTAAAAGGAAATAACTTCGGGTAGTACTTATCGTCATTGAGACAGAAGTCTATGTTCAAGTTTTCATCATAGATCTCTGAGGTCTTGACAATACTGATTGCATTAGAAAGTACAGTTTCTACTTCAGCTTCCAATACTTCGTTGTGATATACAGTGACGTTATCA
>CALIHL010000087.1 GCA_938022935.1 uncultured Saprospiraceae bacterium | reverse complement strand
CGATAAAATCAACTTTAGACAAATCCAGTCTCTGATTTCTATTCACTATTACATCTCGAATAAGATCTCTAAACAAAATAGCTTCGCTCATATCAAAATTGTAGAGCCTTAGAATGTTTTCTCCGTATGCATTATAGTTGTTTATGTAGTCTAACTTCATTTAGTCTTTGTTGTTTATGAATGGATCAGCTTTTCAGCTAATAGTCTGTCGACAGGTGTCCATGATCGTGAAGATAACTTTCTATGATGCATAGCCGTGAACAAGTCATACCAAAACCCTCACCTATCCATCTTATTAGCCCTATCAAATATCACAATACTCCCAGCCACTGCCACATTAACAGATTCATCACCGGGTAAGACAACAAGTTCTTGACACTTTTTCTTTAACTCCTTTGTCAGTCCGTTGTCCTCAGAACCTAATAAGTATATCGCTCGTTCTGGATGAATAAACTCCTTTACAGGCGTTGCTCTTTTGTCCATCTCGATGCCTATGATCTTACAGCTATAAGGCACAGTTTGTATAAAAGCATCGATAGACTCATATTGAAATAATGGAATCTTCGACCATACCTTCAGAACATCCGAGGTATTCTTTTTGTACTTGGCGTCTATTATAAAAATGAAATTAGCTCCATAGATATAAGCGGTCCGCCACAAAGAGCCAATATTCTCTTCATTCTTGGGTCTGAAGACGCCTATCCCAAAATATCTTTCTTCTTTGGAATCCCATTTCTTCCTCATGTTTATTGTTGAGAGTATAATTTAATGAACAACGATTGAAGGCTCAGGTTAATCAACAACTATAAAATTTGAGTAGTATGCATTGGCACCTGATTGAACAATACAATAGTAGAGGCCACTCCCCATTTCATGATCTATCGAGATAACATCACGCGATTTTACCTTTGATTGCATGACGAGTTCGCCTGTTACATTAAAGATGGAAATATCCACGTCTGAAGAGAGATCGTCAAAATCACCATTTAGAAATAGTGACGCTCCTCTCGAAGCTGGATTGGGAAATACCTGAATCCGTTTTGATGTATTAGTCTGGCCTTCTACATTTACTATGAGATATGCACATTGGCCTGAAGGATTTTGTTGCAATAGGTGTTCTCCGTTTGTAAAAAAGCACTCTAATTTTAGATTAGCACCATCCACAATTTCGTCTAACAAAGATGAAGGCATAAGCGGAGTATCCTCACTTCCTATCCCCTCTATCCAATATGTGTCTTCAGAACCTGGCTGATCTAGCACCTTAAATGTTTGTCTTTCCCGAATCTCCCCGTTTTTCAAGGATATACTATCTATCCTAATGAGTTCTAATGTGAAGTTAAGTCCATAAGAATATGAAAGTGTTGAACCTATACTATCCATATCAAAGTTGTAGAGCAGTATATCCTTATTAGAAAATTCATCCCAAAAATAAACCTTGGCACCTTCTTGTCTATAATAACCTAAAGAACTCCATTCGCTCTCATCATTCAGAGCGATCCGTTCATAGGCTTCATGGTATTCTCGATCTTCTACCATAACGGTCCCGTCAAAAATCGCTTCAAAAGTCACAGTATCAACCTTGTTATTTGGAACTTGATAAATATGTGTATAGGTCCATCGATTAGCCTCGCTGACGAATGAAGGGTTTTCTAATGACATAAGAGAAGTCTCCTGTGCAAATCCAGTTTGGACAAGAAATAAGAGTGACACTATAACAAGTGAGAAGTTGGTAGTTGTAATAACAAAGTGCATATGTTATAAGATTGCCCTAAGTTAAGTGGTATTGACAAGAAATGCTTGAACGCACAGAAAGCAACACTCTCCTTCTAATCTTAACACATACAACCTAATCAACAAACTCCACCCTACTCCATTTATCCGGCAAATGTGTATCATAAACACCATGGCTACTAAGCACCATTGCAGGATGAGGTTGCACTTCTTGTCCACCAACCATTAATTTTTGAAAGCGGCCTAAGAACATATTCCAAACATCCCCATCAGAGGGCGGTATCGTTCTACCATCTGCAAGCAAATCTAAGCTGCTCCAAGGTATACCAATCTCTAAAGACCACCCTTTGTCGATATCACTATTATCATTAAGTGTTCCATCTATCTCAACAGCAGTTTCCAACCCCGGTAAGTCATAATCTGTGAACGCCCATCTTATTCCTCTGGGATGTGTTCCTTTCCAAAAGGTGGCGCCTTTTCTATCATAGTCCCCTCCAAATGTGTATGCATTGGGTTTATGAACATCAAACTGTAGCACATCAAATCGACCACCCTTCTTATATGCATCTTTCCAGATAAAAAAGACTTCGTATATCGTATTGGCTGCATTCACTTCAAGTTCATAGTAACAGTCGCCACCGTCGATAAATATTTCCAAATCATTCTCTTGAAAAATAATACTGTCTCTTTCTGTCAACTTAGCTTCAACAAATGGCTCCTCTGCTTCGAAAGCAAAGAACAAATGAGTATCGCTCCATAGGATGGCAGCTTGCGTATTATACATCCCTGCATCCCCAGTGACCATATCTACAAATCGTTTACTCCACTGGGCGTTCTTCCATATCTCCTTATTGATGTTTCCATCTATGAATATTGAAGAGTTAATCTTCTTTGCTTTACAATCTGGTTGTCTGTTCATGGTTTTGATTTTAGGTGTAGACGTCAATAAGTAACCACCAACGAAGGATCAAAAGGATAACGCCCAAACTCCTTACCGTAGATGGCCAATCCTCCCTCACCTTCCACTTCTAATCTCACTGTGATCTTACCTGTGTTTACAACCTCAAGAAAAGACTCTTTATTGAGCACCACATTAACTGGATATCCGTAGGAGCCAGCTTCTCTAAGCTTTCTATCTTTTAATTGAGCATGCCAAGACAGCACTCCTCTATGATCCGCTGGATCATCAGGTAAGTCCAGTTGTCTTTGCAATTTCCCATTGATATAAACTTTAACCGATGTAGGATACAGAGTATCGTCTGTCATAGGATACGAGTTAGGATTACTACTTGGGGCTACTATCGAACCCCTCATAAAGTCTAGGTCCTTCTCATACTCCTTTTGATCTTTTACAAATAACTCTTTCGCAGAAGCTTCTACTATAAAGTAAGCAGCCTTAGCTTTTGACAAGTCAGCACCGGCAGGGATTTCTATTTCATATTCAAAGTGGCCCGTGCCTGCACCGTTTACTTTTTTACCGTCCATGGCACCCCAAGTCTTTTCACTCCAGTTGGCAGATTTATAATCTTTCGCTGGAGACGAGAATGAAGCGGCACCAATCTTTGCAGTTGAGCCAGTGATAACAAGATGAACAACGTTGCGATGTATGACTTCACCAGCTGGTGTTTTTAGAATCAGTTTCACGTTAGCCACACCATTTATATCCGGCGCTGTAAACCGTAAAGGACTTAGCTCTGCTTGCATCCATGGCGCATAATCTATTTGAATAGAATCTTTGATCACACTTTTTAGCGACCGTCCATAGCTATCTATGACATCGACATCATAAGTTAGATTGAGTTTGCTGGATAAAGCTTTATCAGTCATTACAGATAGATAGAGTGGAATCTCTAATTGTGATCCTGCCGTTGCATCATAAGAGATATCCTGACCTGTAGAGATATAGATATCACTGTGTAGGTCATTGAGTGTCATGCCCGGCACTAACGCTCCAAGACCTGTATGCTTTTCACTTCTATCAAAGCGCCAGTAGCCATTCCATTCATTGACGACATCATGGTGCTCGGTGTAGAGCCATCCGCCTATCTTAGGATACTTTCTAAATGCATT
>CALIHL010000086.1 GCA_938022935.1 uncultured Saprospiraceae bacterium | reverse complement strand
CTTCCTTGACCACTTCATCTATTATGTTGTTGAGCTCAGGCTTTAGTTCTTTCTGTATAAAGCTTTCTATCTCTTTACGCCCTTGTTCGGTAAGTTCGTCTATCTCTTTTTCATAGTCGATATTTAGATCTAGTTCATATGAGCTGGACTTATCTCCGCGATATAATCCATAAGAAAGGGTGTTCTTCCAGAAATCGACCTTTTCTTCAATGGTCAGCTGTTCTTTAAACTTTGGATAACATTGTTCCACATAGATCTTCAGCTCTTTATCGATGTCTACCCAATCTTCAGCCTTAAGATCACGATAGTGTTGTTCTACATCGTCACTGAACTTTTCATAACCTGTTACAAAGGCCTCTTTGCTGAGACATTCGGAGTTAAAGTTGCAGCTACTCAAGAAGACCAAACCCAGAAGGGTGTAAAAGAAAGATTTCATTGATGACCGTTTTATATCAAACGTATAGATTCATTTCTTCTTGTCTCGCTATTATTCAGCACTTTTGTACATCATAACTTTCATATGTCGTACTACGAGCAAATTATAGAATCAAAAGATTATTTGAAGAAGAGGGTAGGAACTAACCTACCAGAGATTGCGATTGTACTAGGTTCTGGTCTAGGCTCTTTTACAGACAAGATTGAGGTCTCACACCGGATCCCATATAGCGATATACCTCACTTTCCTCCAGCCACTGTTAAGGGGCATGAAGGAGCTTTGATCTTTGGTACGATCGAAGGAAAGAAGGTTGTAGCACAAGCTGGCAGGTATCACTACTACGAGGGCTATGATATGAAAGAGGTCACACTGCCGATCAGAGTTTTCAAATATTTAGAAGCTAAGGTGCTCTTAATAGCGAGTGCTGTTGGCGGCATACATGAGGATTATGAAGCAGGAGATGTCACTGTCGTAAATGATCACATCAACCTGCACCACCAAAACCCCCTGCAAGGACCCAATGATGAACGGTTAGGCGTTCGATTTCCGGATATGACAGACGCATATAGTCCAAGGTTAATTAACATGGCTCATGATATCGCAGAAGCTCAGAGTATAAACTTGCATAATAGCGTCTATGGAGGGTTACCTGGCCCTAACCTTGAAACCAAAGCAGAGTATAATTATCTTAACATCATCGGTGCTACAGTTGTTGGCATGTCTACAGTTCCTGAGATCATAGTGGCTCAACACTCAGGGTTAGAATCTTGTGTGTTAACAGCTGTTACTAATAAGTGTTTTCCAATTTCTGCCATCAAAGAAGTTACTCATGATGAAGTTATAGAGGTTGCTCAAAAAACAGAGACGAAGATTTCTACAATTGTAAAAGAGATGATTAAAAGATTATAAAATTGGAAAGTATAGTAGAAGGCAATGAGGTATTGTTATTCTATGGATGGTGGCAACTATCCGTTTGTACTTTTGCATTTTTTGCTTTGCTGGCGATTTGGTGGCACATAGGAAGAATTAGAAAAGACCATGGCCAGGTTTTTCTGGCGGCTTCCATATTGTGTTGGAGCTTATCTGGTCTTGTAGAGATCTACTTTGCTTCAAGAGCACAACCTAACATCATAGTACACGAAGGTTTAAGAAGCGTCCTGTCTTTATTCAATAGCCTCTTCATTCTTCTAGCGTTACCGTGGTTTAAGTACTTGCCCTCACAACTTGATACGATTATAAAATCCAAATACTGGAATTATATAATCGGCCTCCCGTTCATCTTTTCTCTTTTGCCAACTCTTAGCAAGATGTGGACAGGAGAGACGAGTAGTATGATCAGTGAACTGGATGTCTACTTTGCTTTTCTAACACTTGGATTCTTGGCAAGTGTGCTGTGGACTTCTTTTCAAAAGAGGCGGTTGCCACAGCTTGCTTATCTCTCTTTGATCTGCATCGGCATAACAATTATTGCTCAGGTATATAAGTTGACGGACGCTGATATTAACCTGACCTTGTTCTCAGCTATATTTAAGACGACTTTGATTATGCTCTTTTTTGCTCTAGCGTTGAGTTGGGTAAAAGAGCTGACTGAGAATATCATACCTGAAAGCAACAGACTGAAGCTAAAACTTTTCGTTAACAAAGAATCATCAACTAAGCGCAAGCGATATGCACAGATTGATGGGATACCTGGTCTCGATAGTGAGCCAATATCTCTTTCTCCTTCCAACTATGATTTGCTCTATAGGTTTGCAAAAAGTAGGGTAGAGGCCAAAGAAAGATGGTTAGAGATCAAACCAAAAGATGCCATACTCGGTGTTGATTATGACATCAATGACCACAATGAACTGAAGCGACTACTTCAGGCTCTGTTAGATGGTATATTCGGATCAAGCGCTTGGACAAAAGAGCAACACTATACCCCCTTGAAGGAAAGTCTATTTGAGCTTTCACAAAAAAGAGAAAGAAAAATTAGACTTAAGCTCTTGCCAAAGAATATATCAATCCAGTAGTCATAAGAAGCGATAGGTTTTTATTCTTCCGTCTGTTTGAAGACTTGGGTGGAAATCTTCGTATCTTATCCAGTCATGGTCATAATCAGGAAAGAGAAAGGAACATTGTTAAAATGCTTTAAGTCAGGTTTCTTACTATGGTCCATCTTCTCTTTTACAAATCTGTTAGCACAATCAGATCGCCAACTATGGTTTGTAGGAGATGAAACTTCCAATACAACAATCCTTTTTGAGAATCAATTTTCCGATCCTTTTTCAAGCAACCTGAAAGGCCTAATAGACCTGAGTGAAAGCGCCGTCATATATGCAAACTCTTCTGTTATAACCTTCTATACCAATGGACAAACTGTGCTCAATGAGTTCAGTGACCCGATGCCCAACGGAAGAGTTCTTAAGGGCAATCCCAGATCGTTGGAGGGATGTGTTGTTGTAGAAAATCCAGCGGTCTGCGATCAGTTATTTGTTCTTTATACCGAGTCAAGTGAGCAGTCGTTTCCACGGAAGATTTATTATTCTGTTATAGATAAGAACATACCTGTAGAAGACTTCATCTTTACTTCATATGGAGATGTTCTACCAGGTCAAAAGGATATAGATATAACTCCATCTGGGTCTGATATCGGAGAGAGTTTGTATAGTCTTGAGAAAACGGTTTACAAAGAAGGATCCTGGATTCTAAGTTCAAGTCGTAATGAGAAAGCTGTTCATATCTTTAATATTGATGCGCAGGGCGTTCAACTTCATAAGTCATATGATCTACAGGATGTGATACCTGGTTTTGGAGGAAAAGATATCACAACGATTAAGTTTGATAGCTATCGACAAGATGAAAGCTCTTCTATTATAACATTTGCCTTGAGCAATGAAGGTGGTGTCTATGGTCACCCAGTCGTGAGCTTTTCGTTTTCTCATGAAGAGGGAACGATAGATGCTTCTTCGATGAAGACAATTGCTCAAAACACTACATCTGTTTATGGCACCGCATTTTCTCAAGACGGCACCAAGTTTTATTATAGTGACTTTATAGATAAGACCTTACATCAATATGACTTTGATACAGAGAGTACCACCCTCATAGGGACGTCTGCACATACAGGCAGAACGGGCGGTCTTAAAAGAGCGATCAACAACAAAATATATTGGGCCAATCAATTTTCTAATGATTCAGAAGATGGGTTAGTAAACACAGTCTCTGTAATCACACATCCAGACCGACCAGGAACAATGTGTGATCTGAAGATGAATGGTTATCCATTGAGTTCGTCATCTCCTCCGAAAAGACTTGGTATCTTTCCATTTGTACGCAATGATCTACTGCCCCCAAAGTTGGTGGTCATAGATCAACCCACCTGTGGATCTTCAGATGGACAACTGTCAGTTTTTTTAGATCCCAAATTAGAACCACTTACTTATATGTGGAGTGATGGAACAAATCAAAGAACGAATGCCAATGTAAAAAAAGGCGATTATGCTTTGACGATGACAACTCTAGACGGCTGTGTCTTTATGGACTCTATTGTTTTAACAGAGTTGGTTGACTATACTATTGAAGATATCTTAGTAAGCGCAACTAATGCTCCAGATTGTATTGTACCAGAAGGGATAATAACATTGCAATCTCAAAATTTTAATTCCAATACTTCTTTTGAAATTGAATTTATCGATGAAAACCAAGAAGAGTATTTCTATTCTGAGGAAGTGAGCCAATCGCAAGAGTTACATCTTCAAAATCTGCCTGTAGGAGTCTATTATAATTTCAAAATCAGACCTGCTTTTAGTGATTGCTTTGTTGATCTTTTGGACACAATAGTAGTTGACGCAGAGTTTGATCCCTTAGACATAGGAAAAGATACCTTGCTTTGCATGGGAGATTCCTATGTGGTTAGTCCAAAAATAGATTACGCTTCCTATCAATGGTCAGATGGATCGGAAGGATCAGAATTAGTGATAACGGAAACAGGAGACTATATGTTAAGTGTCACTACGGAAGGAGGTTGTTCTGATGCCGATACTGTTTATGTTCAATTTGCCGAAAGGCCAAACGTTTCATTAGAGCCTTCCTTAAATCTAGATATAGGAGAGTCAACAATTATTAGCCCTGATGTTAATTCTGAAGAAGACCTGTCATATAACTGGTCTCCACCAGACGGCTTGAGTTGTACGGACTGTCTATCACCCACCGCAACCCCTCAAAGTAACCGCTCTTATACTTTTGAGGCATTCAACGAATCTCAATGTGTAGATTCTGCGTCGATCCTAATTAATGTAAAGAACAACGCTGGGCTTATCTTCCCCAATGTCTTCTCTCCTAATGGAGACAATGTGAATGACATATTTGACTTTGTAGTTGTATCACAGCTTGTACAACAGGTGCGATCCTTCAAGATTTATAATCGCTGGGGAGAAGAGGTGTTTACCCAAAAGAATATAGATGTATTTTCTTCAGATCATGGATGGAATGGAACTTGGAGGGACCAGATAGTAGACCCCGGCGTATACATCTATGTCGTAGAAGTACTCTTAACGACAGGAGAGGTAATTAAGAAAGCAGGAGATGTTATGGTCCTTGATTAGGGCTTTTAATCAGAAAAGAAACTTTTGTCAGTAGCGACGCTTACTGACAAAATGTAATCTTTTCGGACAAGCGGATACTGCCAATTCTGCAGCGCTCATATTTCCGAAAAATAGAAATATGACGTCGATACGACCCTTCTCTGCAGCACTTATATCCTTAATCATTCTACCATCTACTTTAATAGCTCAAGAAGAAAGTCCAAGAGGATATGACGAGATCCTTAATGATGCCTTCATGCCTATAGCCCAAGCATGGGAGGACCTCATCTTCACGGAGATACCTCTTGGGACTATTGGTATACCCATTGTCTTAGTTTTACTGATCGGAGGCGCAACGTTTTTCACGATCTACTTTAGGGCTGTTAACATCAGGTATTTCTTGACGGCGATACAGATTGTGAGAGGTAGGTATGATGACTTAGATCAACAAGAAGCGCCGGAATCCATAATTGTCATAGATGGAGATGTCCAAGAAACCCTTAGAGACGAAAGTGTAGAAGGAGAAGTCAATCACTTTCAAGCCTTGGCGACTGCAGTTTCTGGAACCGTAGGTCTTGGTAATATAGCGATGGTTGCCGTAGCCATCTCAATAGGTGGGCCCGGGGCGACTTTGTGGATGATACTTGCAGGCCTGCTGGGTATGACTTCAAAGTTTGTGGAGTGTACACTTGGCGTTAAATACCGTGAGGTAGACGAAAGTGGACGTGTCTTTGGTGGTCCGATGTATTATCTATCAAAAGGCTTTAGTGAAATTGGAAAAGCAAAAGCCGGCAAGGTGCTTTCTATAATTTTTGCGCTGCTTTGCATCGGCGCTTCTTTTGGTGGTGGCAATGCTTTTCAATCTAATCAAGCAGCGGCACAAATTATAACAAGATTCAACATTGATGGTACAGGGTCAGGAACGATGATCGGTTTCATCTTCGCTATTCTTGTTGGTATAGTCATCCTTGGCGGAATAAAAAGAATTGCAAAGGTAACAGAGAAGGTCGTTCCTTTCATGGCAGTGATATATGTCTTGGTTGCTTTGTTTATAATTTGTAGTAATATTTCAATTTTGGATGATGCACTATGGTCTATAATGTCTGAAGCTTTTACGCCAAGGGCCACAGTTACAGGAGGCATTATAGGCGTTGTTGTACAAGGATTTAGAAGGGCTGCGTTTTCTAATGAAGCTGGAGCTGGCTCAGCAAGTATCGCGCACGCGGCCGTGCATACTAAGCACGCTGCGTCAGAAGGATTAGTCGCTTTATTAGAACCTTTTATAGATACAGTCTGCATCTGTACGATGACTGCGATTGTAATTGTGATGTTCAACCATGATGCTGCTTTTGCATATGGTGATGTCATTAACAACGAGGTGTTGATAGCCGAAACGGGTCAACGTCTAGGCGGCGTCAACTTAACCTCTTTAGCTTTTGATACTGCGATACCTGGCTTTTCTTATGTATTGGCTTTTGCTGTGATTATGTTTGCTTTTTCTACTATGCTGAGTTGGTCATACTACGGACTTCAATCTTGGAAGTTCTTGTTTGGAAGAGGCCGCGTGGCAGATCTTGTTTATAAAGTTATCTTTTTGCTCTTTACTGTATTAGGAGCAGCGATCACACTGGATGCGGTGATCAAGTTTTCTGATGCGATGATCTTGGCCTTAGTATTTCCTAATATGATTGGTCTCTTGTTTTTGTACCCTAAGGCTGCCGAAGAGTTAATTAAGTATAGAAATCTAATAAGTAAAACAAAAACCTGAATGGTACCAAAACAAGCACAAGAATCAAGATCAAGTATTGACATAAGAACAAAGACACCCACGCACATAAGTACATTGAATGTGACTATTCAGAACAAACGAGACCATAATCTTCATATTCCTTGTTTAGGAGCAAACAAAAGACGAGCTTTCCAGATTAATCTAGTTACAAACTCGATAGTTGGAACATACACACATAAAAGTCATAGGTGCCCGAGAGCATAACCTGAAAGACATCTCAGTTGATATCCCAAGAAATCAGCTTGTGGTGATCACAGGTATAAGTGGAAGCGGAAAGTCCTCATTAGCATTTGATACGATCTACGCGGAGGGGCAAAGAAGATACCTAGAGACATTCTCCTCTTATGCCCGTCAGTTCTTGGGCAAGATGGAGCGCCCAGATGTAGAGAAGATAGATGGTTTGAGTCCTGTTATCTCCATAGAGCAAAAAACTACAGGCTGGAATCCTAGATCTACAGTTGGAACAACTACTGAGATCTATGACTTTCTTAGGCTTTTATACGCCAGAATAGGAGAAGCCTACTCGATGAATACGGGTAAAAGGATGATCAAGTACTCTGAAGAAAAGATCATTCAACAAATACACAAACAGTTTAAAGACAAAAAAATAGCCTTGTTGGCGCCACTTGTCAGAGCACGTAAAGGCCACTATCGGGAGCTTTTTGATCAGATGCGTAAAAAAGGATACACTAAAGCTCGCATAGACGGCGAGATCAAAGATATCGTACCAGGACTACAAGTTGATAGATACAAAGTTCACGATATAGAAATTGTAGTAGATCGCATTAAAGTCGAAGAAGAGAAGCGAGAACGTATATCATCTTCTCTGTCCGTGGCATTTAAGCTGAGTGATAGCTTTATCCAGATCTGTGATCTTGACACCAATGAAGTTTTCCCTTTTAGTAACAAGCTCATGTGTTCTGATACGGGGCTTTCCTACGAAGAACCCTCTCCTAACACTTTCTCATTCAACTCACCTTATGGGTCTTGTCCAGACTGTAAGGGTTTGAGTCTACTCAATGAGGTAGATATGGAGAAGGTCATACCAGACGATAGTAATAACATCAATAAAGGGGGAATTGTCCCTTTTGGTGAGGTTCGAGAGAACATGACTTTCAAGCAGATTAGAGCTATCGCCAAGCGGTTTAAGTTTACGCTGTCCACACCGATCAAAGATATTCCAGCTGAAGCATTGGAGATTTTACTTTTTGGAGGAGATGACTCATTTGGTTTTAATATGGGATATTCTCCTCATGACTTTGTCTATGACTTAGCGAATGAGGGGATCGTCCACATGCTTAAGCGATGGTATAAGACAACAACATCGGAGAAAACAAGACAATGGGCGGAAGATTTTATGACCATTGTCACTTGTCCAACTTGCGAAGGCTATAGACTGAAGCAAGAGTCTATGCACTTCAAGCTTGCAGATACGCACATTGGACAATTGGGTCAGATGGATCTTGCTGAACTTAAAGAATGGTTTGATGATTTAGAAAATCATCTTGATGACAGACAAAAGGTGATTGCAAAAGAAGTCATCAAGGAGATTCGATATCGCTTAGACTTTTTGCTCCAAGTTGGACTTGATTACTTAAGCTTGAATCGTCCATCAAGAACATTGTCTGGAGGAGAAGCGCAGAGAACCAGATTGGCAACACAGATTGGTTCCCAACTTACGGGCATCACATATATCATGGATGAGCCGAGTATAGGCTTGCACCAAAGAGACAATCAAAAACTTATAGAATCACTCAAAGACCTTTCTAAAATTGGCAATACTGTAATTGTTGTAGAGCATGATAAAGACATCATGTTGGCTTCTGACTACTTGATTGATCTGGGTCCAGGTGCTGGAAGCAAAGGAGGTGAGTTGGTTAATGAGGGAGTGCCTGCTGATTTTGTAAAAACAAAAGGTATAACTGCAGAGTATCTAAGCAATGAACGAACCATTCCATATTCTAAAAAGAGAAGAAAAGGTAATGGTAAGAAGATCGTTTTAAAAGGTGCAACCGGACATAATTTGAAAGATCAAACACTTACGATTCCTCTTGGGACTTTTACTTGTGTAACCGGTGTATCAGGTAGTGGAAAGTCTTCGCTAATCAACGCTACATTATATCCGATACTTAGAGAACACTTTTATAGAAGCTTACAAAGACCATTGCCCTATAAGGAAATAATAGGTATAGACGAAGTTGATAAGGTGATTGAGATCGATCAGTCAGCGATAGGTAGGACTCCAAGATCAAACCCAGCCACATATACAAAGCTCTTTGACCCAATTAGAAAGCTGTTTGCTAGTCATCCAGAATCTAAAATTAGAGGATACAAACCAGGAAGGTTTTCTTTCAATGTTAAGGGAGGCCGTTGCGAGACTTGTCATGGTGGAGGAAAAGAATTGATAGAGATGAACTTTCTTCCAGATGTCTATGTGGACTGTGAGACATGTCAAGGAAGAAGATATAATAGAGAGACGCTGGAGGTAATGTTTAAGGGCAAGTCTATCTCTGATGTATTGGACATGCCGGTAGATGAAGCTGTAGAGTTCTTTAAAAACATACCTACTATATTTAGAAAACTCAAGACCCTTCAAGATGTAGGCTTAGGCTACATAACTTTGGGTCAACAAGCCACGACTCTTTCTGGAGGAGAAGCGCAAAGGGTAAAGTTGAGCGAAGAGCTTTCTAAAAAAGATACGGGCAACACCCTTTATATTCTTGATGAGCCAACTACTGGACTTCACTTTGAAGATATCAAGCACTTGGTTGCCGTTCTTTCTAAATTAGTAGATAAGGGCAATACTGTAATTGTCATTGAGCACAGCATGGATATTATAAAAGTTGCTGATCACATTATAGATATTGGACCAGAAGGCGGACACCGTGGAGGGAAGATTATATTTACAGGAACACCCGAGCAAATTGTAAAAAAGAAAGGAAGTCACACTGGCAGATTCTTAAAACAAGAACTTGCCCTGTCGAAATAAAAAAAGGCGCAACTTAGTTGCACCTTTTGATATCCGAGCGTTAGCTCAATGACTAGCGGAAGGTTCTCGGATCTCTTACACTATGTAAACCCCATACGGGTCGGAAAAGTTTCATGCGGTGATCGGCTATACAACCTTAATCGTCTTATGTACCGGTTTCACTTCTTCTTTTTTTAGCAATCTTACTGACAAAATCCCATTGTCAAAACTAGCCGTTACACTTTTTTGTGAGATGTCTTCAGACAGATGAAACGCTCGATTGAAAGATTCATAGTTAAACTCCTTTCTTAGGCTTTTTCCCATAGGATTGCTTTCATTGTCTTCTTTCTTTTCTGATTTGATAATAAGAGTTTTGTCTTTGATCTCAATTGAAAAGTCTTCTTTTGGTATGCCAGGGGCAGCAAGGTCGATCGTGTATCCTTCTTCATCTTCTTTGATGTTAACCGAAGGAGAAACATTGACAAAGCTATTTTCAAAAAGGTCAGAGATACTTCGCCCTGAGACTTCATCTAAAAACTGATCTATACCTAAAGGCATAAATGTGCTAAACGGATTATATCTTACTCTATTCATATTTTCTCTTTTTATAAGGCTTACTTAATTTTAATTTCTCTTGGTGGTTGTGGAATCGCTTCTTTCTTCTTTGGTATCACAATGGTTAGAATACCAAGATCGACAGCAGCACTTACTTTTTGTGGATTGGCTGTCTTAGGTAGTTTAAAGGTTTTATTAAAACCTCCATAGTTGAACTCCCTTAGTCTAAACTTTTCTTTTAGCTCTTCTTCGGTCGTCTGCTCTTCATCAGCTTTTTTGTCTGATATCTTTAAGAGGTTGTCTTCCACTTTGATGGTTAAATCTTTTTTAGAGTAACCGGGCAAAGCGACGCTAAGAACATACCGGTCGTCATGCTCGACAACGTTAGTTGCTGGATTAGTAAAGTGCCGTTTTTCACTCTTCTTGACAACATCGCCAATAGCCGTATTAAAAAACTCATTCATGAGGTTGTCAAATCGAGGTACTGTGTTGACGCTTCTTCTACGTGATGTTGTTCCGTTATTACAATTCATATTATATTTTTAATTTTTTAGGAAAATCTTCTATGCCAGTATGATCAAGCTATGTACCAACTGGCAATAGCGGCAATAATGACGCATTAAAGCCCCAGAGACATGACAAAATGTCTAAAAGGTTGAGTTTTTAGGCGACATATTGACATGCGCGCACACCAAAGAGATTAAACCAGCTATCTTAGATGTAAAGGATGAGATATGGGTTTCTTAAAGTTGGGCAACCGATTCAAAAATCGAAAATTCGATTATATACCTCGGTATTATGATCAGGATAAAGAAGAGTTGGAGCGTAGGTTAAAGCGCTACAATCAAACCTCATATGATAATACAGAACTGGCCAAACAAAGGATAAGAGGAGGTTTCAAGAAAAAAATGAGAGCCCAAGACGGCTATAGCTCAAAGTCTCAAAGAAGATCCAATCGCATACTTTTAGTAACGATTATCGGTCTGATCATATTAACAATAAAAATTCTTGTCGATTACCTGCCGCGTATCATTGCAAGCCTTGAGTAAAAACATCAACTTGCAGCCTTATCTGATATATGAGCGGAATAATCAATCTATTGCCTGATGCACTTGCTAATCAAATAGCAGCTGGTGAAGTGATCCAAAGACCAGCATCGGTTGTTAAGGAGATGTTGGAAAACGCTCTGGATGCCAAAAGCACGCAGATAAAGCTCATCATAAAGGATTCGGGTAAGACCTTGATACAAGTTGTGGACAATGGTATCGGAATGACCGAGACTGATGCGCGATTATGCTTTGAGCGTCATGCCACGTCTAAGATTCAGTCTTCTGATGACTTATTTCAGATTAGGTCTTTTGGATTTAGAGGAGAAGCTATGGCTTCTATTGCGGCGATCGCTCATGTAGAGCTGAAGACAAAGAGGGCAGAAGACGAGCTAGGCACTTATGTGAGTATCGAAGGTAGTAAGGTTAAAAAACAAGAACCCCAACAACTGCCCAACGGGACCTCTATCACTGTGCGCAATCTGTTTTACAATGTGCCAGCACGAAGGAAGTTCTTAAAATCTGACCCAGTCGAGCTGAAACATATACTCGAAGAGTTTACAAGAATTGCGCTTCCTAATCCGGATATCTTTTTCAGTGTCTATCACAATGACAACGAGTTATATCATTTTACTTCTTCCAACCTTAGACAACGGATATCATCCTACTTTGGAAAAAACACTAATGAGAACATTGTCCCTGTTCAAGAAGAAACAGACTTTATTAGTATATCAGGCTTTATAGGAAAACCTGAGCTAATTAAAAAGTCAAGAGGTGACCAATACCTTTTTGTCAATACGAGATTTATAAAGAGCAACTATCTTAACCATGCGATTAAGATCGCCTATGAAAGTTTAATTCCTAAAGATCATTTTCCATTTTACGTACTGCTGTTGGATATTGACCCAGCTATGATAGACGTCAATATACATCCAACTAAGCAAGAAGTTAAGTTTGAAAATGAACGCTTGATTTATAATTATGTAAAGGTTGCAGTTAAGCATGCGCTTGGCAAATATAGCATCACTCCGAGTTTAGATTTTGATGTAGAGAACAACCAACCTTTTACTGCTCCTTCAACACTACGTCAAGACAACTTCTCTCAAGAGCGGGTGGGCACCATGGTGACTACCTCTCCAAGAAGCAAGCCTGCTTCTGGTAAACAGGAAAAAGAAAAATGGTTAGAATTTTATGAAAATATAGCGAATCAAGCACCTCAGGAACAATCAGGAGCTATAACGCTAAGCAGTAATTGGTCTGAAGACGAAGAAGAGGCGACGGACTCACAAAAGTGTTTTCAGGTACATGACTCTTATATCATCTCGCCTATCAAGTCTGGATGGATGGTCATTGATCAATCAGCAGCCCATGAGCGGATTTTATATGAGCGACACTTGAAGGCTTTAGAAAAAAGACAATCGTTATCACAAACAAGCTTGTTTCCAGAGACGATACAGGTCTCCGCAGCCAACACTCCAATTTTAGAATCATTATTGGAACAACTACAATATGTAGGCTTCCAAATTGAAAAGTTTGGACAAAACACTTTTGTTGTCAACGCACTACCTGTTGATGGTTTGGATGTACCTTCTGATAAATTCATCAATAACTTTGTAGAAGCATATACGGCTAATCAAGAGTTAGAATTAAAGCTTGATGAAAACATCGCAAGATCAATGGCTGGACAAATGAAAATTGCTAAAGGCAAGTCTCTGACAGATGTGGAGATGCAAGCGCTTATAGATAAACTCTTTGCTTGTCAGATGCCATATGCAAGCCCATCAGGAAAGAAGTGCATCATTACATTTGGTCTTGATGAAGTAGAACACAGATTTAGAAATTAGAATTATGTTTCGGAACCTTACAGACGTTGTTAAGAACTTATTGATCATCAATGTGATCGTATATGTCTTTTTGAATTTTTCAGGTATAGGGAAAAATCTATTCAACTACTTTGTTTTATATCCGATGGACAGCCCATATTTTCAACCAGTACAGTTGATCACCAATATGTTTAACCATGCTCCTGTTAACCCTGAGCTTGGGATGCGAGGTAGCCTGGGTTATATGCACATATTAGGAAACATGATGACCCTCTATTTCTTTGGTCCACGAGTAGAGCACATATGGGGACCAAAGAAGTTTTTGTTCTTTTATCTGCTTTGTGGACTTGGAGCAGACTTGCTTCATCTCATTACAGGTGGCGGCCCAGCACTTGGAGCATCTGGGGCGATCTCTGGAGTCCTGTTGGCCTTCGCTTATATGTACCCTAATGCTAAGGTGATGTTATTGATTCCTCCGATTCCGCTTAAAGCGAAATACTTAGTTCTTGGCCTTTTAGTCTTTGATCTTTATCTCGGCATAACAAACAGCCGTACGGGTATAGCACACTTCGCACACATCGGAGGAGCGGTCATGGGTGTTATCTTAATTTTGCTTTTCAAAAAGAACCCTAACTTTTTAAGGTAATTATCCGTCTTCTTGTAAAACTTTACCTTGTTATAGCGTTATTAAGAAAAGAAGATGTTTCAGTCTGTAATAGATGACATAAAAGCCCAATTCTCATACGGCAATATGGTTACCAAAATCATATTGGTCAACCTATTCGTTTTTCTATTTATCATCATCGTAAAGGCATTTACACCGACAGGCTCAGAGTTTTACCAAAACATGATAGAGTGGATCGCTCTACCTTCTGATGGATGGAATTTGTTGAAAAGACCATGGACCATATTCACCTATATGTTCTTACATGAAGGTGTGTGGCACTTTGCGTGGAATATGATCATGCTTTATTGGTTTGGAAGGATCTTAGGAGATCTCATGGGTGACAAAAGAATGTTGCCGTTATATATCCTTGGAGGACTTGCTGGAGCGCTTATGTATATCATATATGTGCAGATCAGCGGAACTATTGGAGACGTACGGGGGGCTAGCGCCGCTGTCTCTTGCATTATCGTTACAGCTGCTCTTGTAGCACCGGAATATAATATCAGGTTGCTCTTGATTGGCAATGTCAAATTAAAGTACATCGCTCTTGCCCTTTTCTTTCTTGATCTTGTCAGTATAGCAGAAGGCAACAATGTAGGGGGTAACTTCACACACATCGGGGGCGCTATTATGGCCATCATGTTTATATATATGTTGAGACAAGGCATGGACTTCACAAAACCTTTATCCAAAGACATCAACCTCTTTGCTACTAAGAGGCAAAAGCAAGCACCGATGAAAGTGGTGCACAACAAGAAGTTTCCAAAGAGAAAAGTAGACAAAGAGCCACGACCAGTGAATATACAGGAACGCATAGATGAGATCCTAGATAAGATCAATGTCTCAGGCTATGATAGCCTTAACTCAGAAGAAAAGGACTTTTTATACAAGGCGAGTAAGAATAGCTAAAGACACAAATTGAGGAGAAAAATCATAGGTGTCATCAGCTTTATCGCAGTATTGATCTTGGGCACCGCACTATCATCGATGTATGTAAAGCCTAATGACAAAGACATCTTGTCGCTTTTTGGTTTGGTCTTTCCATATGTTTATCTCAGTACACTTTTGATTATACCCTTAGCTTGGCAGCGCCATAAGATTACCTTTTTGCTCGGAATTTGTGTTTTAATATTTGGATTAAAACCTATGCTATCTTATGTCAAGCCAGGTATCGACTCAAAGGTTGAAAAAGCCCAAATCCAAGTGTTGACTTATAACGCTATGATGGGTGTTCAGCTGGTTGATAAGAAGCACCAATTTTCTAAAAAGAGAAAAGAGCTCTTTAAAGAGCTCATGCTCAGAGAACCTCAACCGGATGTGATTTGTGTGCAAGAGGCCAATAGAATGGTCCGAGCTGCTTATAAGGAGGTGATTGACTATCCATATGTACATGAGATAGAGACCAGAGGGGCAGTGATCTACTCACGCTTTCCGATGATTAAAACTGGACAGATCGATTTCGGGCAAAACGTAAATTCTTGCTTATGGGCGGATATCATACCTGAGTCCGGAGATACACTTAGGATCTATAGTATGCACTTGGAGTCAAACCGATTGAGCCAAGAGTCTTATGAGTTCCTAGAAGGAGAAGAATACGAAACTCAACAAGCCATCAGCGGCATCGTGGACCTGATCACTAAGTATCCACGATATGCCGGAAAGAGAGGAAATCAAGCGGAGCTTGTTAAAGGCCATATGAACAAGAGCCCATATCCCGTTATAGCATGTGGAGACCTGAATGATCCTCCTATGTCTTATACTTATCGCACGATAAAGAAAGGATTAAACGATACTTTTCTTGATAATGGCGCGGGATTTGGAACGACATGGATAGGACCTATTCCTATGTTGCGGATAGATTATATTTTTGCAAGCAAGGAGATTGAGAATACTGGATTTTATTGTTTAGAAAGTGACCTATCGGATCATTATCCGATAAAGGCCGCGTTTAACTTATTGTAACTACTTCACCTTAACCGAATGTCTAATCTTAAACTTTATAATAGTCTTTCAAAAGAGAAAGAAAGCTTCCAACCCATCAATGAAGGAGCGGTAGGGATGTACGTCTGTGGACCAACCGTGTATAGTGATGTTCACCTCGGGAACATCAGAACGTTTATGAGCTTTGATGTGATCTACAGGTACTTGAAGTATCTCGGGTATAAAGTCCGTTATGTTAGAAACATCACCGACGTAGGTCACCTAGTTGGAGATCTTGACGAAGGAGAAGACAAAATCGCAAAGAGAGCCAAGCTCGAGAATATCGAACCTATGGAGGTTGTCCAGAAGTATACCAATGGATTTCATGATATGATGCGGACATTCAACATCTCAAACCCGAGTATAGAGCCAACAGCGACGGGTCATATCATGGAACAAATCCAGATGGTCCAAGATATCATCGACAATGGTTATGGATATGTTGAAAATGGATCTGTATACTTTGATACAATGAAGTTTCACAAGGACCACAACACATACGGTAACTTGTCAGGAAGGATTTTAGAAGACTTACTGTCAGAGACACGCGACCTTAAAAATCAATCAGAAAAAAGAAATCCTGCAGACTTCGCTATATGGATGAAGGCCGATGATCGCCACTTGATGAAGTGGAGTTCTCAGTGGTCGGTTGGTTTTCCGGGTTGGCACTTAGAGTGTTCTGCGATGAGTACTAAGTACCTCGGGAAGCACTTTGATATACATGGAGGAGGTAATGACTTAAAGTTTCCCCATCATGAAAACGAAGTTGCACAAAACATGGGGGCTTGTGGTTGTGCTCCTGCCAAATATTGGTTACACGCCAACATGCTTTTGATGAATGGTAGAAAGATGTCCAAGAGCGATGGCAACACCATCTCGGCATATGACCTGTTCTCTGGTCAAAGCGAGCATGTCTCTAAGGGGTATAGCCCAATGGCCGTACGCTTTTTTATGCTTATGGCTCACTATAGATCAACACTTGACTTAAGTGACAAAGCATTGGAGGCTGCAGAGAAAGGTTATAAAAAATTGATGGACGCCCACAGATATCTGCAACAGCTGAAGCATGATCCAACGGTTACAGTGTCGGATGTGGATGAAAAAATAAAAGGGTTGGTTGGTCAAGTCTTCGAAGAGTTAGATGATGACTTCAACACACCAAAAGCACTAGCGAGACTTTTTGAATTAGTCCCAATTGTAAATAGTTATAGAGACAACAAGCCCGGGTTTAGAGATGTAACACAAGAGACGCTTGATGCTCTGAAAAAATGCTTTCAAGATGTGCTCATCAATATCATGGGCCTCAACGATGAACTTAGTACGGAAGGCGACGGTCATGGAGAAGCACTTGATGGTGTTATGAAGCTTGTAATAGATCTGAGACAGACAGCAAGAGCAAATAAAGACTGGGCAACAGCAGATAAAATCAGAGATGATCTGGCTGCACACAATCTAGTTATCAAAGACGGAAAAGAAGGGACTACCTGGAATCACAATTAGAAAGACATGACTAAAAAACTGATTATAATTATAGTAACAACACTCTGTTTTGTTTTTACTTCTTGTAAAGAGGATAAGGCACCAGTTACTGCTCCAGCACCGATTACAAAAAGAAAAGTGCCAGCTTTTAACGCGAGTAACGCTTACGCAAATATTGAAGCGCAACTGGCATTTGGTACAAGGGTTCCTGGTTCTGAAGGGCATGCCAAAGTGATTAATTGGATAGAAAGTGAATTGAAAAGTCACAATGCTAAAGTGATCAAGCAAGACTTTAAAGCGAGCTTTTATGATAAGAAGAATGTTCCTTGTACAAACATTATTGGCCAACTAAATCCAGATGCGCCAAAGCGAATATTACTAGCCGCTCATTTTGATAGTAGGATAGTAGCAGATAAAGATGATGAACGAAAAGAAGAACCGATACCTGGCGCAGATGATGGGGGAAGTGGGGTTGCAGTTCTTTTAGAAATTGCAAGACTGGTCAATGAAAATGGAATTGACATAGGTGTTGATTTTATATTCTTTGATGCCGAAGACCAAGGCCAGCCTGGCCCAAATGGTGATCCTGCTTCATGGGCGATTGGGTCCCAATATTGGGCAAAAAATATTGTTCCATCAGGATATAAAGCTAAGTTTGGTATACTCTTAGACATGGTTGGTTCAGATAAAGCTACTTTTGGAAAAGAAGAATATTCGACAAGATTTGCTCCCCTAGAGCAAAAGAAAATATGGGAACTTGCTAAGAACATGGGGTACTCAGACTTCTTTAGAGATGAAGTATATGGTCCTGTTTACGATGATCATATCGCAGTTAATCGAGATGCAGGAATCAAAATGGTTGACATCATCAACCAGTCTCCAGATGATAGATCAAGCTTTGGGCATTACCACCATACACACGATGATAATATAGATGTGATTAGCAAGAGAACGTTACAAGTTGTTGGACAAGTTGTAACCTCTGTGCTTTATAATGAGTCTAACGGAACCTTCTAATTAGACGGCATCGCCAGCTTTCATTTTCTCGGCATTCTCGGCGACTTGTAGTGCTTCGATGATTTCTTTGATGTTGCCTTCGATGATTTTGTCAAGGCTATAAAGAGTAAGGTTGATTCTGTGATCTGTGACTCTGTTTTGTGGATAGTTATAAGTTCTAACTTTATCAGATCTATCACCAGAACCTACAAGAGACTTTCTCTTTTGCATTTGCTCGTTGTGATTCTTTTCACGTTGACTTTCCATTATTTTGGTGTAGAGACGAGACAATGCAATTTCTCTGTTTTTATGCTGTGATCGAGAGTCCGTACTTTCTGAGACAATGCCTGTAGGTATATGGGTAAACCTTACACCTGATTCAGTTTTGTTGACGTGCTGACCACCTGCTCCACTGGCCCTAAACGTATCTGTACGAAGGTCATCTTTCTTAATGTCAATGTCTTCTTCTTCAAATTTTGGCATTACTACAACGGTTGCTGCAGAAGTGTGTACACGCCCTTGAGATTCTGTTTTTGGAACACGCTGTACTCGGTGTGCACCAGACTCAAACTTTAGTTTTCCAAACACATCATTGCCATAGACTTCTATTACAATCTTGTTATAACCACCTACTGTTCCTTCATTCTCAGAGATCACTTCGGTTTTCCAACCCATTGTTTCAAAGAACTTATTGTACATCCGATATAGATCACCGGCAAATATGCTAGCTTCATCCCCGCCAGTACCCGATCTAATTTCAAATACAACGTCTTTGCTATCTTCTGGATCTTTAGGTATTAAGAGAATCTTGATTACTTCTTCGAGTTTATCTTTTTCTTTTGTTAAAGAACTGACCTCCATTTTGGCCATCTCTCTCATCTCTTCATCATCGTCCTTGAGCATCTCATTAGAAGATGCAAGATTGTCAAGGACACCTTTGTACTTATGATAATAGTCAGAAAGTTCTTGCAGGCCTTTATACTCTTTATTGAGCTTTGAAAACTTCTTCATATCAGATACAGTTTCAGGATCTGATAGTTTCTCTTGTATATCTAAGAAGCGGGCATGGATCGCCTCTAGCTTATTAAGCATGGATGGTATGATTATATGAAAATATTAAAGGAAGCTAATCGAGCTTGCTCTTGATCGACTTTATTAAGTCTTTAGATGCTGCGGGGCGCTTAACATTGGTTTTTATAAAATCACGAAACTGTTTCTCGGTATTAAAAACCTTACTGCACTCTGAGTCATTATTGACCGCGTCCATTAGGTTTTGTTCGCTGTCTTTGGTGAGTCTATTGTCAAAGTATAAGTTGACTTGCTGAGAGAAGTAGTTCAGTAGATTGTTCTTTTTCATCTGTAGTGACTATAAAATCATTAACAACTCGTAATTCAAAAATAGAAAACTTGCGCTATTCACACAAGTTGTAGTTAAGACTCGGACTTTTTACTTTTTTTCTTCTTTCCCTTCTTACTCTTTTTATCACCTCGGTAGTCATGATAACCTTTCTTTTCTGCGTAACCCTTAAGCATGTCTTTAAGCATATTTCTTGCTCTAAAGAGACGAGATCTTACAGTACCGATCGGAACATCGATAATTTTACTAATCTCTTCATAAGTAAAGCCTTCAACATCACTTAATAATAAAACGGTTCTAAAGTCAATAGGCAATGAGTTAATAGATATTGTAACCTCATCGCCCATCATCTTGTCAAAGAGCTCTTCTCTTAAATCAAGATATCCTGGTAGTACACTTTCTTCACTGTCATGGTACGTGACAATATCTTCAAAGTCTACCTTAGTTGGTCGCTTACTTTTCTTACGATATTCGTTGATGTAAGCATTCTTCAAAATTTTAAACAACCAAGCCTTCGCATTAGTTCCTTCGTCATACTTATCTACGAATCTAAATGCCTTTAGATAGGTCTCTTGGACCAAGTCATTAGCATCATCATCGTCATAGGAAAGATGATAAGCGAAGGTCTTCAAAGCATCTATATGCGGAAAGAACTCCTTCTCAAATATCTCGTAGTCTTTTTTCTTTCTTTTAGCCACTGTTGATGATTATAAGTACCAAAAGTACCGTTTTATGACCGTAATGGTATGACTTCATTTTCAGCTACCACAAAGACATCTTCATGGTCTTTTACCTCTAAAGTATATCCTCCTGTAAAAGACCCAAAAGCAGGGAGAATACCTTGTCTTTGTCCAAAGTAAAAACAAGGAAGACGTACTGACTGTAGCCCTTTGCCACGCAGCCTAACTGCAGGGTGTATATGGCCGCATAGATTATACAAAGCTTTGTGTTCTAACGGTTCATGTGTAAGATAGAAGGGCCCTAACGCAAGCCCAATGCCAACGACTTCATCCATAATAGCACTTAGCTTGTCATCATGGATGATGTCGTGATTACCTTTGATGAGAGTAAAGTGTATATGATTGTAGGTTTTGATAAAGACTTGGAAAAGATCCCAGTCTTTATTCTGAACACTATGAAAAAGATCTCCTAAGAAAATCACCGATAATGGCTTAAGCTTGTCAAAAAGCCCAGACATGCGGGTATAGTTAATGACTGAGGCATTAGTGGGTATGCCAATACCATTCTTCCTAAAGTGATCAACTTTTCCTAGATGAACATCTGAGATGAGAAGACACTCTTGGCTTTTCCAATAGATACATTTTTCAGGTAGTAATACAAGCTCTTCACCCGATATCGTATGAATAACAGACTGTTTCTTACTCAGAGACAACTTCTGCTTCTTCTGGCTCTGCTTCTGCTGGTGTTGTCACATAGAAGGATTTGATTTTCGCTTCTATTTCAGCAGACACTTCTGGGTTATCAGCTAAGAAAGCCTTAGCAGACTCTTTACCCTGAGCGATCTTTGTGTCATTATAGGCATACCAAGAACCACTTTTTTGAATTATATCCTTTTCAACAGCAAGATCTATGATCTCTCCTGTTCTTGAGATTCCTTTACCAAAAGTGATTTCGAATAGTGCTATTCTAAATGGAGGTGCCATCTTATTCTTGACAACTTTAACTTTTATAGGGTTACCAACTACATTGCCTTCTTTGTCTTTAATAGAAGTACCTGACTTTCTAATATCCAATCTTATCGAAGCATAGAACTTAAGAGCATTACCCCCTGTAGTCGTTTCAGGATTACCGAACATCACACCGATCTTTTCTCTGAGCTGATTGATGAATATACAAGTACATCCTGTACGTCCGATTGTTGCGGTAAGCTTTCTTAGTGCTTGAGACATCAGACGTGCATGTAAGCCCATCTTTGAGTCACCCATCTCTCCTTCTATTTCACTTCTTGGTGTAAGTGCTGCTACAGAATCAACTACTATTATATCGATTGCACCAGAACGTATAAGATTCTCTGTGATCTCGAGCGCTTGCTCTCCATTGTCTGGTTGAGAGATCAGTAAGTTCTCTGTATCTACTCCAAGTGCTTCAGCATAGTTTTTATCAAATGCGTGTTCTGCATCAATAAAAGCAGCAATACCGCCAGCTTTTTGCGCTTCAGCGATAGCGTGTATCGCTAAGGTTGTTTTACCAGAAGATTCTGGCCCATAGATCTCTACGATTCTTCCTCTTGGGAACCCGCCTATACCTAAGGCGATGTCTAAGGTCAAAGATCCTGTAGATATAGCATCCACGTCCACTACTTGCTTGTCACCAAGCTTCATAATGGTCCCTTTGCCATATGTCTTTTCTAATTTATCTACGGTTAACTGTAGTGCTTTGAGTTTTGCTTCTTTTTCCTTGGACATACCTGAGATTGTATACTTTAATTATAACGAACAAATGTAATGTTATCCGAGTAGTATTGTTGCAGACGACGGTGTATTTGTCTTCAAATACCACGACTTGTTCGCAATTGGAACAAAAAAACAGTCTAAGTGAACTAATTAGGCTTTTAAGAGGCTCTTTTTGATCTGTTTAACCAAAAAAGGGCCTTCATATATAAAGCCAGAATAAACTTGGACCAGTGACGCGCCGGCATTAATTTTATCGATTGCCGAAGCGCCTGAGTTGATACCACCAACGCCTATGATTGGGATTGTGCCATTAGACTTTCCATTGATCAAACCAACAACTTCTGTGGCACGTGCTGCTAGTGGAGCACCACTAAGTCCACCAGCACCTATGTCGGCTATTTCATTTGCGTCAGCGGAAAGAGGCTTTCTTTCTATAGTGGTATTAGTGCTGATAATCCCTTCGATCTTTAGTTCTTGGACAATCTCGATCACGTCATCAAGCTGGCCCTCTGTCAAGTCAGGAGCAATCTTTAATAGGATAGGCCTGCTGATATCTTGTGTCACGCGATGATCCAAAAGTGTCTGTAGGATCTTTCTCAATGGACCTTTTTCTTGAAGAGACCTGAGCCCTGGGGTGTTGGGAGAGCTAAGGTTGACGACGAAGTAATCTACATGAGGATACAACTTTTCAAAGCAGATTAGGTAGTCTTTATAAGCGTCTTCATTGGGTGTATCTTTGTTTTTTCCTATGTTGCCACCTATGATAACAGTTGTCCTTTTTAGGGCTTTTAATCGACTCACGAGTACATCAACCCCTTCATTATTAAAACCCATACGGTTGATGATTGCTTGATCACTAATGAGCCTAAACAGCCTTGGCTTTGGGTTGCCGATTTGAGGTTTAGGTGTGATGGTGCCTACTTCTATGAAGCCAAAGCCTAAAGCAGACATAGACTTTATATATTTTCCATCTTTATCAAAACCGGCAGCAAGGCCCACAGGGTTTTTAAAGGTTAACCCCCACAAGGTTCTTTCAAGACTTTTATGCTCTAAGGCAAATAGACCCTTAGTGAATCTCCCTATAATTGGAGTTGCAACCAAGGTGTTAAATATGGATGTTGTAAAATGATGTGCTTTTTCTGCAGATAATTTGAAAAGAAACCATTTAAGAAGAGAGTATATCACGCTGCTTGGATTTCACTGGTTAGCAGATCCAAGTTTCTAATCAACAGCCTTTTTCTGTTGAACGTCAATAGGTCTTTTGTTTTAAGTTCATTAAGCACAGTTGTAACCGTTTGCCTTGAGGTAGCTGTTAAGTTTGCGATCTCTTGATGGGTGATGAAGTTGCGTACTACCCATTCATAACCGACGCGTTGTCCTTTCTCTTTATTGAGATCTATCAAAAACTCAATGATTCTGCTTCTGCTATCTTTAAAGACCAGTGATTCTAACCTCTTCTCCATCTTTAGTGCTCTGCTTCCAATCAACTTCATGATAAAAAGGGAAAATGGACCATGTTCTCTAAAAAGAGAAGACATCTCTGTCTTGTTGATAATACAAAGCTCCGTGGACTCCATGGCTTGAGCAAAATCTCGTCTTACATTTTCACCAGCAAGAGCTTTCTCACCAAAAACTTCTCCAGCTGTTAAAATTGCTTTTGTTACTGATTTGTCACCATCTCCTTCTGTTCCAATTTTAACACGCCCCTTGGTTATATAAAAGAGCTTATCCGCAGGATCTTCTTGTTTGAAGATAAAGTCTCCTTTTGTGAAAGAGGTCTTTACGTGTGAGGTAGTGTCGGATCCAAGCTTTTGAGGACAGAAGATTCCTTCTGCATCTATATTTTCTAAGTACCAGATATTATCTGCCATATGTCTTATAACAATCGAAAGTGAAAGAACAATATAATTACAAAAAACAAGGCCATTTGGTTGCTTGGCAGACTGTTTAACTTTTCGTACACACATTAAAAAATATTGTAATACATAACTGGCACAAAATGTGCTATTTACTTATCAAACAAACCTAGCCAAAGGACCATTTTGATAACCACTGTAAAACATAAATCTTTTTATTTAGTAGGCCTGCTGACTGTTTGTGCGATTAAAGCACTTGTAGCTCAGTGTCCTAATCAAATATGGGATACCTCTAATCAAGGTATGAGCTATGTTGACGATATAGGCAATAAGGCTGTGTTTGGTAGCTTCACAAATACAAATAAAGGCCAGTATGTCAATGACGGTCACCTATACTTCTTCGGTGATATCACAAACAACGGATATGTCGGAGATGGCCATGGCCATGAGTTTATCAAATCATGTGATGGCTCCACCACTTTGATCTCCGGAGCAGGTTTTACAGAATTTAACGTGATTGATATTGATAACACCGGAGATGTTATCCTAGAAAAGGATATCAGAATCATGGATAACCTAATCTTTTCTAATGGAATTGTTCATACAGATAGAAACGTCTTTAGAGAGCGAGTCTTCTTCATAGACGGAGCGAGTTATACAGGAGCGACAGATGAAAAACATGTGGATGGGGCTGTATCTAGACAAGGAGAAGGGCCGTTCATATATCCGCTTGGAGATGGAGATCATCTTGGCCGTTTATCGGCTTCAGGAAATAACAGTTTTGACATTTTTTTGGCAGCATATTACTCTACACTTCTTCCAGAAGACCAGTATAATGCCAAAGGTCCATTTCCTGTAGAGTTAACAGACCTAGATGTCTCAGCAGTACAACCAAAAGAGTTTTGGACCCTGACCGGAGGTCAGTCTACTGCGGTTACGTTGTTCTGGTCTGAGTTTAGCGAGATAGACAACTTAGTAGATGATATCAATGATTTGGTCATAGTTGGGTGGGATAGTGAAAAGTGGGTTAACCTTGGCAATACAGCCGTTATGGAGATTGGTAGCGCTGGCACTGTAACCAGCCAAAGCGTTATGCCAGACAGATATGAGGCCTTTACTTTTGGAGTCGTAGACTCAGATAGTGACGGATATATAGATAGTAAAGATGTCGCACCATTTGACCCTTGTATTCCAGATGATACCTCTCCTGCTTGTATGAGTAACACCTGCATAGATGTGAGGCTCAGTGTCTTCTTAGAAGGACCACTTCAATCAGGAAGGATAGGAGAGTACAATGATGAGATGAGAACACGACTCAATAGGTTTGGTTACCTACCTGGACAGAGACCGACCACTCTTTTAGGTACTGCCACCACGGCAGGCCAGCCATATAACAGAGAGCCATGGAATTATGGTGGAACCGAAGGACTAGAGTATAATGCCTTTGCACAGGGCGGGAGTGAGATCTATCAACCGGATGTGGTAGATTGGGTATATGTCAGTATCAGAACCAACCAAGATCATATATCAACAGTATGTCGAAAATCAGGCCTACTTATGATCGATGGCACTGTCGAGATGACAGAGTCCTTTGACTGTTGTGATCTATCTGAAGAAGAATATTATGTCGTTATAGAACATAGAAATCATCTGCCAGTTATGACACCTAGACCAGTGGCAATAGATGAATCTGGCACCATAACTTTTGATTTTAGAGCCAACCAATCATTTACAAGACTATTTGGCAATGGACAAAAAGAGGTCAATCCAGGCGTATACGCTATGTACGCAGGTAACGGAGATCAAACTTTAGCAGGTGCGTCAATAAAAGATATAAACGCCAACGATCTGTCACTTTGGACTGGAGAAAATGGTGACCACTCAGGTTATTATTTTCAAGATTATGACCTTAATGGAGACGTAAACGTCCACGATAAGGCCATCTGGTTGACAAATAATGGGGTTTTCACGGATGTAGATCGGTAAAACAGATAGTATTGTTGTAATGAAGTTTGGGTTACTCTTGCTTTAAATAATACTATAAGGCATTAAAAATGCTTTTTCTTCGTTTTACACCCATGAATTCGGTCATTATTAAATGTCCAGAAATGAAAAGAACGTTCAGTTTGACACAAAACTTTGTGAAAGTTTTACTTAGCGTATATCTAATAGCGCTAAGTTCCTTACTCTTTGCTTCCTCAGAATCTGAAGTTATCACAACCATCATCTTGATTGATCGACAAGCAGAGTTGGTTGATGTTAGTGCTGAAGGAGAAGTCTTAAAAAGGCATGTTGCTGTACCTGATTATTTCACATCAGGAAGGAGCCATACTAATAGCCTTAAGAGAGGTCTTGACTTGATTAAGGACTACGGTATGATAGATAATCATGTGTTACCTCAGAGTAGCAGGGTCTGCAACCACTCCCTTCAATCTTATCTTTTATCAGAGTCGCGATCGAGGGCTATTTGTAAGATGAGCGAATCACAATCGAGTAATGGTTGGAGCCAAGATTACGATATTGCTAAGCGAGATTGGGATGTTGATTTTAAGTATCATTTTGGCGAGGTTAAACTTAACGAAGAAAGAAAAAAAGGATATAGTAAGAGTTTACAAGCTAATCAAAAAGCATCATTTGCTGATGTGTTTTTTCCTTCGATAAGTATAGTCCATACAGAGAGGAGGCAGCACAATATAGATAAGGTACGTTTCCATAGAGGTATCTTCATAGATACTTGAAGAACCTCTAAGGCTCCGATGTATGAAAAAACTATTTCCTAGGAGAATAAAATAGCCTTAGAGGTTTTTTCTTTTTACGCACACCTGTACATTCGCTCCCTTTTAAGATTATAATCAGCTTCTGCAGATGGAGAAGGGTTTCATAGAGTGCGTTATCAACATAAGTGAAGGTCGAGATGCTCACAAGTTAGCTAGCATAGCATCTATTTTTGATGATGCCGACAATGTCACCCTTGCTCATAAGGACATTGGCTATGATGCCAATAGAACTGTTTTTACGCTACTTGGAGAGACAGATAATATCTTCAAAGTGTTGGAAGAGGTTATAGCTTACGCCAAATGTGCTTTTAATATAAAGAACCATCAAGGGACTCATCCGAGAATAGGTGTATTGGATGTTATACCCTTCATCCCGATTAGAAATATAAGCAAGGAAGACTTAGAGAAAAGAGTAAGACTGTTTTGTTCTAAGATTGGATTAGATCACGATCTACCAATACTCTATTATGGTTCACTGAGTACAAAAGCTAATCAAAAGACACTTCATCAATTACGTAAAAAGAGTCTTGCACAGACATTAGGTAAGACTCTAGTATCAGATTGTGGTCCTCAGATCCCTCATCCTGAACTTGGGGCCTCTTGTGTTACTGTAAGAGATTTTATGTTGGCTTATAATATCAACTTAAAAACACAAGACCTGGTAACATCTAAGGCGCTTGCACAGCATTTACTTGAACTCAGAAGAGCAAACCAATCACCGAGAGATCTATCACAGGTTAAGTTCTTGGCCTGGCATGTAGAAGAATATGGCTGCTGCCAAATCTCAACAAATGTTTACGACATCGAAGCGATCACCATGCTTGAGCTTTATGAGATTGTAGAAGAAGAAGCTAAGGCGTATGACATAGAGTTAAGCGGGTCCGAGTTGATTGGTATGGCTCCATGGTATGGGATAACGAGGGATAGTCAGAATCGAAATGACGTACTAGAAAAGCTAAAATTAAATAGTGTACGACCCTTTAGAAAAGAAGAGCAAGTGATTGACTACTTTTTAGAAGGAATGGGACTTTAGATTTTACTCGATGTTCTTTATAACATAAAACCCTTCTTCTCCCTGAGGTTGATATAGTGGCATTAAGATTAATCCGTCGCATTGAGCAAGAATTTCGCCATTGCGATCACGCGCTAAAATTTCATTTTCCTTAATGGGTTGAAAGTTTTTATAACCAGGTTTCATTATAAAATTGTCCCCAGGAAGTATCTCGTGTTTGTATATCAACTTGGAAAGAACAGGGAGACTCCGTGCATAGTTTTTTAGAACATCATCATGTATGTTCTCAACATCTTTTTGAGCAACGCACCCGATGGTTCTTAGAAAAGTGATAACGGCAGCTATACACCTGTTGATAGAAATGGGGTCTTCATGCTGACCTGCTTCAAATGTGACAGAGGTTACTCCCAACTCGGTGCTTAGGTCTTTATTGAAGTAATGAAGAGTCGTGCCAGCGATATCACCTAGTAATCCCAGAATAACTGGGGCATGAAGGGATTTAGCTATTTCTAGACTTTCAGTATCGCCATTGGGTATAGAGAAGATACCACCTCCCGAAGATGTTGTATGAAGGTCTAGTATATAAACCTTATCTGGCCTGTACCCCTCTATTTCTTTGTCTATTAAGGCAAGCAACTCCAATTGTTCTTTTTCCTCAGCAGCTAAGAGAGACTTTGGGCTTTTCTTAATATTGTTAATGACCTCATTAGACCATATGCGGTTAAGGTCTTTGTCTATATAGCGGACATTGGCGTTTACTGCGGCAACATTTCCCGTAAGGCCAATCAGTTTTCCACAAAATGAAAACTCTGGATTAGTTATGGGCTCAACTTCGAGCATCTTACTCACCAGTCGAAGTGCCTGAATACCAGCTTTTTCATTACCGTGTATTCCCGCTATTACAAAAAAAAGAGGGCCTCTTTCTTGCCCCTCATACTCCAAGATGATTCTATTATTGCCTTCTACCCCCATTATCGTGGACGCAAATTACAACATATGGAAAGCTAAACCTATTGGCATGATTTTAGAATATAAAGGTTGGACTAAACCCCCAACCTGTGAAGTGGATTTTATTTGCTTTCGCTGTTTATATGTCTTCGAGCAGTGAGCGTGTTAGAGAGAACTATATCGATACCTATAAGGATATCGCTATCATCGAAATGCACCGCAAAGGTGTACCTGCCAGTATTAAGTTAGCCCAAGCTATCCTCGAGTCTAGTAGCGGAACCTCAAGTTTCGCAAGATCAACGAACAATCATTTTGGTATAAAGTGTAAAAAGATCTGGAAGGGAGATACCTTCTATTATAAAGATGATGACTTCAATAAGAAAGGAGAGTTGATGAAATCATGCTTTCGGTCATATGAAAGAGTTCTCGAGTCCTATGTAGACCACAGCAACTTTTTGTCTTCAAGAAAGTATTATCAAGAGCTTTTCTTCTTGTCTTCATATGACTATGTTGGTTGGGCAGAAGGCTTACAAAAGTGTGGATATGCTACAGACCCAGACTACGCAAAAAAACTAATCAGCATAATCGAAAGAGGTAACTTGAATCAGTACGATTACATGTAAACCAATGTGTTACACATATAAAATATTTATATTAAATAAAGCTAAATATTTGCTTTTTATGTGAAAGTGGGTATACATTTGTGTATAAGCTGGGGTAATGGTGCCGGACCAATAAACCAATCTTGAGAAAATTTAGTGGAATCTTGAACCTATTTTAAAATTCCTACTTAAAGGTCCAGTTCAGTTGCCTCAGCTTTTTCACAACAAAGATTCACCAAGCAAATAAAAGAAAAACACATATTAATTATTTTAATATATAAATTTTCTCTATACTTGCCTTTATATATGCGGCAGTCGCCTATCTGTAGCATAGTTAACCACCACCAACTTAAGTTTAGACAATAGTACCTGCGGGGCATTATGGCCCTATTGATTGCTTTAAACTTAAACACACTCAAATGAAAGCTTTACGACTGGTCCTAATCACCAGTATGTGCATCATGATGGCTCTTGCGGCAAAAGCACAGGTCAAGATAGGAGAGAACAAACTAGAGACAAGCCCACACCACTGGTTGGAGATTGACAAAACTGATTCACTATTTATAGTCACAGATGACTTATTCTTAGGAATCACGAATAACCCTCACAGGTTAGGAACATCTCCGTCACCAGCAACAGATGCAATCATGCTTAAGTTGTATGGTTATGGACTTAACCAATTTATACCATCGTTGGTATCACCTCAAATGCAACAGACTTATTTTTTGGGCCCTGTAAAAACGAATGTTTTTGCCGGTATCGCGGATGATGGCTCTTTGATGGAGGTGCCGCTTTCTTTAATTATAGAAGTTGCGGATTCTACTCAAGCGGATCTGTCTTTTTATAATGGGCAAGACACTTTTGGAACAGCAGATCTAATGGTTCTAGATACAATCTTTGCCACAGATAATGAACTTAGAGATTCGACAGCGATCTTAAGAACCTTGATTGCGAACTCTCAAGAATCCGATGGTGATACATTAACCGGTAATGAATATATCAACGAGATAGAATTGATTGGTGATTCATTAGCTTTTAGAGAAAATGTAGCAAATGAAATGGGCTTAGTCAATGAAATTGGAATAAGCCTTTCTCCGCTAGTTGAAGGAACCACATTCTATCTTTCTGATGGGACATTTGATGAAGATAGAACAGTAGAAGGAGCAACACATACACTAACTTTTAATAATCTCGACAGCTTTGAGGTTAATGCCAATGACTTTGTTGTTCTCAATGGGCGTCAAACGACTATCCAACAAAGCGGACAAGACATTATACAAATCAATGCAGCCGAAGATGTTAAGTTTAGATCTACCTTGACAGATAGCATCTTACTTCTTGATGATTCTGGCACTTTGTTTCTAAATGCCTACGGTGATAGCAGTATTAATGGAACCGTATCAACAATACTTGCTGTCGATGCTGATGGTAACGTAATTGAAATTGGAATACCGGATATCTTATCAACAGATATTGACAGTACGATATATAATAGTGATGGAGACTTGACCGGAGATAGAGTATTGGATGGTACTGTTAGTGAGTATGATTTAACCTATGATAACATAGGGACATTTGACATCAATGCAGATAGTGTACAGTTGAGTAGTGTAGTACAAGGTGATGGCTTTGGCGT
>CALIHL010000085.1 GCA_938022935.1 uncultured Saprospiraceae bacterium | reverse complement strand
CTGGATGACTTCGCCAGTTTCATCGTATAACGAGTAACCCAATCGATCAAAGTGTCCATGTCCCATACCATGAGCGGCATACTTCATGAGGAGGCATACCTCGTCTCCTTCATCACCATTGGCTCTAAGGATACCGATACCACCGTTCTTACCATCAGCTCCATCAGTATACGCTATAGACTTATGGGCAAAAGGTGTAGCCATACCTTTTGCAAGGTCTCTTGCGGCTATAAAACCATTTTCATCTAATAAAACCTTACCCTGCTTTTCAGCTATAGAAAGCAACATTGGATCTAAGCCAAAATCGTGGTATCCTATATCGACCGCGCCAACGACTTCCCTAGACAACCAAGACATGCCTTTTTGAGCATCGTTGATTGGAAAGAACAGACCATTGGCGTCTGTTTCGTTGAGCATAGAGTAAATTGCTTTTTCTAATATCCCATCTCTATAATCATAGATATTGAGTTCTGGTCTTGAGTTATGTAAACACTTTGCGAATAGCAAAAATGGCGACATCGCATATCTGAGATAATAAGGCCCTTCTGTAAAGTGACCATCAGGTGAAAATGAATAGTCTAATTGTGCAAAAAAACCAGCTTTCTTTTGTCCTTCTACTTTGATATATCCACCATCATCATCCACCATTGTTGGATCTATACCATCATCTTGAATCCCAAACAATGCACGTTGTATCAATTCTTCATCGTGCATGGCAAGGCCCATCATACCTACTGCAGCATTGGCCCAAGTAGAATGATTGTGTACACGATTGAAAAACCGAGGGTTTTCAAGAGATATAAAATCAGCGAATGGACGGAAGAGCTTAGATTCTAAATGTTGTCTTTCTTCCTTTGTTAGGTAGTCATAGATACAATCATATGCTTGACTACAGTAGACTAACCAATTGGCGTCATTGAGACACTGCCAAAAGATTTTGCCTGTTGCATATGATCGATTAGTTGGATGCAGTGGAAGTGTCGGAAACATAACGGCATAAGCCATGAAGACTTCCTTTATGTATTCCGCGTATTTTTTATCTCCAGTGATCTGGTAAAGGTTTCCTGCTTTCTGCAGGATAAAGAAGTTCTTCTTATGTCGCTCATGTGTATAGCCTCCAGCCATGTCCTTTGGGATGGGTACTTTCACACCAAGTTCTATCTCAGCATCGACTTCTTTTATTGTTGCTGCTAAAGTAGACTTAAACATCGGTGCTTGATCAAGATTATCTTTGATCAACTCAACACCTGACTTCGTGATCGTAAGATTCGGATGTAACTGAGCTAGAGTTTCGATAGACATAATCGAAAAAAGTATAATTATAGATGTTATGATTGTCGACTTATTCACTAATGAGCTATCGTTTTGTTTTTATAAACTTTCAAAGATTGCGATGACTCCTGTGTATGACACCACACAGGCAAACACAAGAGACAAACCTAATCCTATATTCATCACCATAGAGGCTTTATATTTCCCCATCAACTCTTTTCTGTTCAGTAGAATTATAATGGCAATGATCACCAAGGGTAACACAAAAACATTAAAAACCTGAGACAGGATCTGGGCATTGATTGGGTTGGCACCAAATATTGGAACCGTCAGACCAACTAAACATGCGAGGCCTGCTATTATCTTAAACTGCTTTGACTGGATGTCCAACTCTCCTTGACGATAATCTGCAATTAGAATCGGAGTAATCATCAATATTGGAAAGACAGAAGACAATCCTGCTCCCAATGTGCCTATCAAAAATATAGCAACTGCAAACTTTCCTAAGATAGGTTCTAAAGTGGTCACCATATCTAAGACTTTAGTAATCCTTACTCCAGTACCATATACGGTCCCAGCTGCTATTGCCATTATAGACGCACTTATAAAGAAGATCAACAAAGCGGCCCACAAGGAGTCTCTATTTTGATCTTTTAGATTTTCAATAGTCCAGCCTTTTCCTTTTATAAATAATGGTCGTGACAAAAAGGTAGCTGCGGCCATAGTCGTCCCTACAAATGCGGCTACGAGCATTTTACCTCCAGGCACATCTGGTATAGTCGGTATCAACCCTTTAGCTATTTGCACAGGTTCTGGAAGCACTATAAATAATGACAAAACAAAAGACAATCCCATAATCGCTACGAAGAAAGTTAACACTCTCTCCATGTAAGAATACTTCCCTTGCCATAAGATCAGATACATCAAACTTATAATTAGCACGGCTATGGCTAAAATTAACCCATAAGAATATGCGGCCGCACTGGGCACAAAGACAACTACAACTTCATATAAGGCATTTGCAGTAATACCAAGTATCCCAATAAGCGAGTTCCATTGACCTATCGATATCCCCACTATAATAAGAATGGATATAATAGCGCCAAACTTGACGTGCTTCTTGATACCGTATAATGCAGTATCTCCAGTCACTAATGAGTAAGTGCCATAGGCATTCATCAATATCCAAGAAAAGAAACAGCTTAACATTAAAACCCACAACAGTTGCATACCATATGAACTACCCGCAACGATCATTGATGTGACACTTCCTGTTCCTATAGTATATCCGATCGCCATGATACCTGGCCCTAAGGCCAACATCATTTTACCTAACCAACTAGAAGAGGTGATCGAATTATTCATTAAAGTATCAAACAATCTACAGGTTAAAAAAATATAGGGAGCTCCAAAGTGTCACTCCCTACATTAGTGTTATATGAAAAACTATTTACATTTTAATGTTTGACCTCGAGCGAGTAGTAGTGTACTCTTGCAAATGCACCAGCATCTGTAGTTTGAAGATAGTTGCCGGCTTTGAAGTAGTTTTCAAAGACGTCCCATCTTTCTAAGTCAGAACTTTCATAGACTTTTGTCTCTGAGTCATTTAAGGTGATAGACATCTTTCCAAATGAGGCTTCTATCTTAACCTTGAATTTTGCGTTATTGACAACCTCTTCAAAGTAGTGACCTTCTCCATCAGTCCACGCATCCTTCTCTAAAATACCTGTCTCGGAAACACCCGAATTTTTCAAAACTTTAGTCACAACTCTAACTCTGCCATTCTGCCAGTATACCTTCAATACTGGAGGTGCGTTATTGCTACTTGCTCCAATTAAATCTTTCTGAGCATTACTTAGCCTACCATGTATCTGCATCACCATAGTACGATGAAACTTACCACTGGCATCTTTAGAGATCTCCTTTAAAGCGAGCTCTCCTTCCATTATCCCTGTGTCACTGAACTTCCAGTTTACACTGTTGCTACCAGGCACAAGCTGTTCTCTTAACTCAGTTCTTGAGTACGAAGAGTTTTGCGTTGTCTCGCCTGGGTACGTATAAAAGACAAGAGACGCATCACTGGTATCATCATACATAAAGTCCTTTAGCAAAGGATTGTTAGCATAATCCAATATCTCGGGCGGCTCTACTTCTGTAGGATCTCCAACCGGCAATGTTACTTTCCAATTAGAAAGATCTATATCAGCGATATTAGAACTATTGTCCACAGGCATATCGACTACAGGATCCGGGTCTACCGAAGGGCCTACTGGTGGTTCTTCCAGTCCGCCAACATCACATGAGCAAACAGTCAATAAAGTGATCAATGACACGAACGAAAAGAACCAAAGCTTATGCATATATGGATTATAGTATGAACTAAATAACGTCAAGTTTTATATTACTCTTTGGGATACAACTTAATGTTATCCGCATATGCATCTTCACTAGTAACGCCATACATCCATATCGCAATTTGACCGCTTTCGTTTGAATCAAACTCTGCTTTTAGCAATGTGAAGTTTCCTTTACCGTTTGCAACATTACCAACTGACTCAACCATAATAGGTGCACTAAGTGCATCTTTTCCATCGCTGTAATGCCCGTCTAAGATATTAAGTACGATTCTATCGCCGCCAGTAACATCATCTTTATCGTTTTTGATAGCATGCTCCCACTCTACAACATAAGTAGTGTTAGCAGATACTTGGAATGCTTGATATGCAAATCTTGAGCTTGAACTCAATAAGTGAGCAGCTGAAGTACCATTTGTCCATTTTGCTCCTGCAGTTTTGGCTCCAGTATCGTTGCCATCGTAGTCGTTAGGAGATCCGTCACTTGAAGAGTTATAAGGGCTAGTCGTACCGCCAGAAAAACTTTCAAACTTCCAACCATCTTGTCCTTCCGAGAAGTCACCATTGTTGACGTTAGGAACTATCGCATCTGGCTCTTCTGGCTTGATAACTTCTATAGTCTTTGTGATCGCATCAGTTACGCCGTTGCCATCACTTACCTCAAGAGATACAGTGTATGTACCTTCTCCTTCAAATGTAAATGAAGGGTCTCTGTCTGTGGAAGACCCTGCTCCAAAATTCCAATTGAACATGGTAGCACTATTAGATTCGTTAGTAAATGAGACTACTCTAAAGTCTTCAGGGTCTGTCTGAGAGAAACTGAATCCAGCACTTGGAAGTGTTGCATCAGCAATCGAACCTGCCGCTGGTAATTCAAAGTCATCTGTACATGAGCTAAATGATAAGCCGATGACGAGAAGCAATGAAAGTAAAGCGCTTGTTATATATGAAAATGATTTCATGATATTCTTATTTTTTAAATTAACAGATATTAATAACCTGGATTTTGAGATAATAGGCCATCACTCAACCCTATTTCCCTCTGAGGGATAGGAAGTAAAAGATCTGTACCACTAAATGAAAATCCATTGTCTGCAGCGAAACCAGAAAGCACATCTTGAGCAACGCCCATTCTGATCAAATCAAATAATCTATGGTTTTCAAAAGCTAACTCTACTCTTCTCTCGTCCAATAAAGCCTGCTTAGTCACTTCAAAGACGTCATCTGTGATGCCTGCTCTCGCTCTAACTGCTTTAAAGGAAGCAATCGCTGAACCATCCGTTGTGTTAGCACCGCCACCCATGATCGCTTCAACATGCATCAAGAGTACGTCGGCATATCTAAGTACGATCCAATCATTGCCCGCTAATGTAGGGTCATTAGATACTGGAGAGATACCTAAGTTATCATCTCCATTAGGAAGATACTTTACTACTTGATCAAATATAGGCTGAAGAGCATCTTGACGATAAGAGAACTCTGCTCTATTGCCACCGAACTCATCTAAAGCTGCTTTTGCTTCTGCAGTTACATAGTTTACACCTGTCGTTCTTCCAACAGCATTCAACATCTCTGCCGAGAAGTTTTGGCTATCATTAACATCATCAGAGATAAAACCAATTGAAAAGATTACTTCTCCATTACCTTCATTATAAAAGATGTCTTTAAAAGACGACTCTAATGCAAAACCAGAGTTCATCACCGCTTCACACAATGATCTCGCCTCTCCATAGTTACCTGTTGTGAGGTACACTTTGGCAAGCAATGCCTGAGCAGCTGCTCTAGAAGCCCTTGTTTTGAAGCTATTATCAAGACTACCTGACGCAGAACTAAGATCTCCAACAATAAGATCATAAACTTGCGATGC
>CALIHL010000084.1 GCA_938022935.1 uncultured Saprospiraceae bacterium | reverse complement strand
TCGCAAAAGATCTTCTTGAGATAAGCCCTTCGGCAACCTCGGTGCATTGATATCATGGCTGGTCCCATAAAGCCAAGCGATAAAAAGCATCTGTACCGCTCCTCCACGATACCAGTTACCTTGTTCATAGAAGTTCCCGATCCGACCGACACCTGCACCAAATCCTTGTGGCACCATCGCTGCATGAGCAGGATGATCCATAGACGCAACCGCCATCTGCCACTCTGCCGTAGAAGAGCAGCCCAATGTGCCGATCTTACCATTGGTCCAAGGTTGCTTTGCCAACCAAGAGAAAGCGTCGTAGCCATCCGTCAGAGGCGTTCCTAAGATGTCCCATTCTCCTTCTGAGAAGAAGCGCCCCCTTTCGTTTTGGATGACATAGGCATATCCTTTTTTGACAGCAGCTAGTGCCCTTTGATAGGTGCGAGTTCTCTCTTCACCATCGCCATATCCGTTGAAGTTATATGGAGTACGCGAGAAGATGATCGGTACTTTTTCTGTTGTCTTGGGTCGATAGATATCCGTACATAACCTGATGCCATCTCGCATCGGCATCATTACCTTTTGGTCGATATACGCGATCTCACTCAGTTGACTCTTCGCATCTGACTGTGCATCGATTGAGAATGAAAAAAGTAGCAGTGTCAAAATGCCGGTATATTTTATCAGCTCTTTCATACGATTGTCTTTTAGATTATAGTCTGGGTTTAGACCAAATTACGGATTACTTTAGAAAGTAGGGGGATGAGCACAACAATAGCTACGTTTATTACTTTTACTATTAAGAATTAGAAAAGAACATGAAGTACACATTTGTTATCGCTGCTCTTTTATTAGCCGCTTGTGGGACAACCACTTCTCAAGGAGATATGTCATCAACCAAGTCATACAAAGACAAAGATCTTTCAGGCTTCGAAACCGCATACTTCGCAAGTGGGTGCTTTTGGTGTGTAGAGGCTGTTTACGAAAGTGTCAGAGGAGTTGAAGAGTCTATCTCAGGTTATGCAGGAGGACATACTAAAAACCCTACATACGCATCTTCTAATACAGGTACTACAGGTCACGCAGAAGCAGTGGAGATATACTATAATCCAGATGTTGTGAGCTTTGAGACTTTAGTGCAAGTCTATTATGCTTCTCAAGATCCGACCCAAGTCAATGGCCAAGGACCAGATAGAGGTAGCCAGTATCGCTCGATCTTGTTTTATAAAAACGATGAGCAAAAGCAGATCATAGATAAGATCATGACAGCGGTAGCGAAAGAGTACGATCGTCCATTGGCAACAGAAGTACAAGAGTTTAAGAAGTTTTGGATCGGTGAGGACTACCATCAAGACTTTGAGCGACTACATCCTAATCAGTCGTATATCCGAGGTGTCTCTATACCTCGATTGAAGAGATTTCAAGCAAAGCATCCAGAGCTATTAAAAAAAGCTGAATCTCATTAAGAGATCCAGCTTGTCCAAAATAACTTCATGCAATGCAGTGATCTTATGTTTAGTCACAAGATAGGTCACTTAGGTCGCTGCGTGCTTCGATGATTGATTCTCTAAAGTCTTGACCTCGTCCAAATTCTTCAGCACATTTTTCAAAGTCTTCAAGAATATCGATCCATCCATCTAATGCATCTACGAACGCTTTACAATTATCATCTGTTGGTTCTCCATCAAATGATAAAGAAGCTGAGAGTATATTCGCAAAACCTTCTGAATAGGCATTAGCCACAGCCTGCTCATCATCACAATCTCCGCCTCCTCCACAGGATGCAATCGATAGTCCAAGGATAAGCAATAATGAAAACATCTTAAGGTTACGGATCATAGTTTTTTTAGTTAAACGTGATTTTAAATGATCAAACAAAGTTAACCTACAGTGTTTTCCTTAGCATCACTGAATACCGTGATTCTAATTACACTGGTCCTAGCACTATTGATGTCGGTATCAGCGCTTTTCCTATGCTTAGAAGTTCTTTGATATGGCTATCGTTGACAACCTCGTATGCCTCAAGAAAGGTTCTTACTCGTACTCAAAGGTATATTGCAAGTAGATGCTATACGGATTATCCGTCTTTGGATTGATATTCATGAAGTAGACATCCACGTCGATGGGCATCACTTCATCTTTTTTATTACTGTCAAATGTGAAATCTATTTTGCCTTTTTCTCCTGGAGCGATTGGAGCAGAGGTCCATTTAGCAGCTGTGCATTCACATGTGGATACGAGATCAATTTGGATGTCAGAGTCTGTTATATTGGTAAAGACAAATTGGTTTTTCACCTTTTCACCTTTTACTATTTTGCCTAGAGCGATAATCTCTTCTTCAAACTTGGCTATCTCACCAGCGTTCTGACCAACGAGAATAGTTGATAACAATAAGAGTAGTGCTGTGTATATAGACTTCATCATGTCTAATTAAGACGTTCTTTTATACCTCAAGTTATGTCTCTCGATTTGATTAACAGATAATTAACGGCACAAAGATGATTAGCCTTTGACGAAAGTCTTGATACCTCTATCACCATGGTCCGTTTGGACGGCCAATATATAAAAACCTGGGCCCAGTCCACTCACATCTATAGATGAAGTCATGACCTTTGAGTTCATGATCACTTTACCCGTTATATCGTGTATGCTCCAAGCGGCTACATCCAGGTTATGAGTTTCTAGCTGTATGGTATTGACCGTTGGGTTAGGATACAGTTTGATGGCAGCTGAGACTTTGATATCTGCAACAAAGGTCAACGCATCCACAACGATGGAGTCCGATGTGATCTGACAACCTCGGCTATCGGTGACGATCACCTGATATACGCCTGGAAACAATAGCGACAAGTCCTCATCATTAGAGAAGTCTTCATCCTCTGTTCGCCATTGATATGTAAAGGGTGGTGTGCCCCCATCAGCATCTATATTAATAGCTCCATCTCCACTTGTCGTGCTGATTGGATTAAAAACGTCTTCTACTTCGATACTCAATGGTTGTGGCCTTCTGACTTCGACTTCAGTCAGTATCTGACACCCGGTGGCATCTGTGATGACGATCGTATGTAGTCCTTCTGGAAGTGCATCTATACTGAGCCCTTCGCTCGTTGTATAAGCATATGGCTCTGCTCCTCCAGTTGCTGACACTGATACAGAGCCCGTGCTATCCTCAAAGCAAGCTATGTTTTGTACATCTATCTCAGCGTTGATGTCTACTATATTATTGACGACGATTGTACAAAGCGCTATGTTATTAGAAGTATCTGATGCTTCATAGATCTCCAGCGACATCCCTGCCGGAAATGACTGATTAGAACCTAATCCAGCAACTCGTCTCACTGTCACAGGACTGCATTCATCTTCTGCAGTAGGCATAGGATAACTTAGTGGCGCGCAGTTACCGATCGTGAGTGTGTCAACAAGACATGTCATCACTGGAGGTGTTGTATCTTCTTGCGTTAGAACCACTTCTCCATTGATGGTCTCATTGTTACTATCCAAGACGGAGTAGATATAACTGCCAGTAGGCAGCCCAGAATAAGAGTTAGTCGAGTCACTTGATAGAATAGCAAGATCTGTAAACCATTCATATCGGTAGGGTGGTGAACCACCACTGACATTGAGAAATATGGCTCCATCAGAACCAAGGCATGTTGGATTGGATGATTCAGCAATTACTGAGAAGTCTGATGAAGCCGCTACTTTAAAAGTATCTGACCACGTGACTATTCTGTCTCCACTTACTGCATTGTTCCCATTCGCAAAGTTGGCTGCAGCGTAAAATATGATGTCATCATCTGAATCGCCATTATAATTCCAATTGACTTCGTAAGTGATGGTATCCTTATCATCAAATCTCAAAGCAGGATCGTGCTCGAAGTACGATCGTCCTCCTGTCATGGAAACTGTAGAGTTAAGACTTGGACTGGAGAATGCATCTGCATTTTCCTCAGATGCCGTCAAAGCAGTCATCTGAAATCCCCCTCTTACTACAGGCCCACTCTCTAGAATCATATCAAAAGAGAGGGTATAGTCCACTCCTCGCTCAAAAGTTTCTGGTAGACCACGCATGACGACTTGTCCTTTGATCAGAGCACTTTGAGGTAAGTGGCACCCTGATGATGCACATGTTCTTTCGTCTGGCGCTCCAGTTCTTCCTTGAGGTGGGTTACTTGAGAAGGAGAGGATGATCAACAAGGCAAATACCAATACTACAATGAGTTGAAGTCTCGTCATTCACACAAGTTCTAAAATATTCTAATTTATTCTGTAAGGTCTTTCCCGAATAAACTGTCTACGTAAGCTTCTTTATTGAAAACCTGGAGGTGATCTATCCCTTCACCGACGCCGATATACTTGATCGGGATCTTAAACTGATCGGAGATACCGATGGCTACACCACCTTTTGCACTACCATCTAACTTAGTAAGGGCAAGGCAAGTAACCTCAGTTGCTTCAGTAAATCTCTTGGCTTGTTCGATGGCATTCTGTCCTGTGGTAGCATCCAGCACAAGCATCACCTCGTGCGGTGCGCCAGGCATCTTCTTACTGATCGAGTTTTTGATCTTCGTCAACTCCTTCATCAGATAAGTCTTGGTATGTAGACGCCCCGCTGTATCGATTAAGATAAGATCAGCACCTGTGTTTATACCATGCTGAGTGGTTTCATATGCCACAGCTGCTGGATCTGAGTTCATGCCTTTATCGTAGAAGTCGCACTCAGCTCTATCTGCCCATATCTTCAACTGATCTACAGCCGCAGCTCTAAATGTATCAGCCGCACCAAGTACAACGCCATAGTCTTTTTTAGAAAACTGATAGGCCATCTTTCCAACCGTCGTTGTCTTACCGGTTCCATTGACACCGACAACAAGTATGACATGAGGTTTGTGTGTTGTATCAAACTCAAAGTCTTCTACACTATATGTATTGTTTTCACTCAGTAGATCGCTGATGACCTTCTTGAGTATCTTGTTAAGTTCGCTTGTGTTGAGATACTTGTCTTCTGCTACTTTCGCTTCGAGGCGATCGATGATTTTTATAGTAGTATCGAGACCTACATCAGATTGTATCAGGATGTTCTCGAGCTCATCGAGAAAGCTCTCATCCACTTTTGACTTACCGGCAACGGCTTTAGATATCTTTCCAAAGATGCCTTCCTTAGTTTTTTCAAGACTCTCGTCTAAATCCTCTTCTTTCTTCTTGGTGAAGAATTTTTTAAAAAAGCTCATACCCTTTTAATTCAAGAAGTGAATTAATTCATAATCCGCTTCAATGAAAAAAAGGCTTTCCTTACGTAAAGAAAAGCCCTTCTCAAATAAAATCTCTCTGATTTTCTATTACTTGTTAGCAGCTAAATATTCTTTGACTTTCTCCTTGTGGATCATCACCTCTTTATAAGAATACTTGCCTGTGTCAGGATTCTTCACACTCGTTACCACTTTGATAAAATCTCTACCTGATCCAGCGTTTGCTGCTCTTTTACCTACTCTGGAGTTCTTCGATACTTTAGCCATAGCTATTGACTTTTATTTTATTACTTAATCTCTTTATGAACCGTGTACTTCTTCAAGATAGGGTTGAACTTTTTAAGCTCCAATCTATCTGGCGTGTTCTTACGGTTTTTCTGAGTGACATACCTTGATGTCCCAGGCATACCGCTTGTCTTGTGCTCAGTGCACTCCAGTATGACTTGATTTCTATTTCCTTTTGACTTCTTAGCCATGATACAAAAATATTACTTTTTAGATAAATCTACTCCTGTTGACATTCCCTTAGCTTCACACTGCTTAAGGTACTCGTATACACCAAGTTTGTTAATGTTTCTCATAGCTGAAGTACTCAACTTAAGTGTTACCCACTTGTCGATCTCAGGTATGAAATATTTCTTTGTCTGAAGATTTGGTAAAAATCTTCTTTTCGTCCTTCTATTAGACTTAGACACGTTGTTACCTGTGATAGGTCTCTTTCCTGTTAGTTGACAGACTCTTGACATCTTGTTTGTCTTTTTATTCTATTATAACTCATCGGTTTTACCCAATGTCAGTGTTGTAGTGACCGCGGAAGGATTCGAACCTTCAACCGCCTGATTCGTAGTCAGGTACTCTATCCAGTTGAGCTACGCAGCCAAAGAATCGACCTGTACTCAATGAATGATATGCAGGCCACTTATAAATTATCCTCTATGATCTTTATCATTTTGAGGCCGCAAAAGTATTACATTTTAACCAATTATAACAGTATATACCGAAGTATTGCCTACTATTTTTCAGTCAGAAGATAGACTTTTTAGTGCACAACTCGGAAGGTTGAGACATCTCTTTCGCCATTGGCTACGATACTTGCATGGTATATACCGCCTGGAAGTACGCTTGTGGAGATCTGATGAGATCGTCCCTCATTGATAGAAGGAGTCACTAACACGCTGTATATCAGTCTCCCTACACTATCATGGATCTGGACCCTGATATCCTTTTGTTCATCGAGATCATACATGATCGTGATCTGCTCAGCAGTCTCATCCTGGATCACATTGGTGATGCCAAAAGAGCCAAATGGGCACTCATCCATCCCCCCTTCAAGAACAAACGTGGTGTCCGTCTTACAAAGCGGGTTTTCGATATCGGATACGGTCAGGCTATAAGTAGAAGTACGAAGCATGTTGAAGTTGCCCAGTTCGTTAGCAATCATCACCTCTTCAGAAGAAAGATCATACTGTAGTGATCCCGTAAGATCTTGACCACTTGCCTGAGCTGTGATAATACCATCACGTGCGTCTATGCAGCTTTCGTCTTCTATAGCGAGTTCATCTATGGTTACCTCACAACAGTCTCCAAGTGTCTCATCGATTACTTCCAAACTACCCAGAGCATTGAGTATTCCTCCTGATACGGTGATGTCTGTATAATCGGGTAGGCGAGTGACTTGGTCCATGATAGCGGACTTAACAACCCTTGCGATAGACATTGGATCATCCAAGGACTGCTCATATGCTTCATCACACATCAAGCTATACATGAGCGAGATAACCCCTGCTACATGAGGTGCAGATGCAGATGTCCCAAAGAAAGAACGATCCAGTTCATCATTTCGCGAAAGCGCTATCACCTCATCACCAGGTGCAGCTAAATCTACGCCGATATCACCAAATCCTGCATTTTGCTGTAGCTCATTGACACGACCAGAGTTGGTTACGACTATGAGGAAGTCTGAAGGACATGTGCTTGGCAAATCTCCAACCTCATCAACATCAACGCCGTCATTGTCGGTAGAACCAACATTAATGATACCGACACTTCCTAATTGATCAAACACATCGCACCATGCAGGTGCATCCTCAGGAAATCTCCCTGAGATGCCTCCGCTATAGTTTGTAACCACTACATAAGAGCCCTCGGCCCCTCTCGTATCATTGTATAGCTTGCGTTGTTCATAGATGTACTCGTATGACTTTACAATATCAATTACTGAGTATTCGCCCAGTCGACCACTGCTGGCCAACATCATCTTGACATCCCAGTTGATACCGGCCATCTGTTGTCCGTTATCTGTTGAAGCACCTATGATGCCAGCAACGCTCGTACCGTGATTACCCACCAGATGATTATCATCCATGGCTCTAGCGTTCCAACCCATAACATCATCGATATATCCATTCTGATCATCATCAAGGCCATTATCAGTGATCTCTCGTGTATTAGTCCATATAGCTCCGCTGAGATCCGTGTGATCTACTTGATAGCCATCATCAAGTACGCCAACCACTATATCATGACCAGCGGCATTAGGTCCACCCGTAGTGATATCCCATGCTTGAGGCATATTGATGATAGGAAGATTCCACTGGGATGTATATTCTGGATCATTGGGGACAAGTCTGCTATGAGCGATGAGATTTTTATGTACATATCGCACTCGTTTATCAGTATTTAGTCTTTCGACAAATGCGGCTTTTCTGTTTGTACTCTTTACCTTAACTGCCCATAGGTTTAGATCCTTAAATATGGGTTCATAAGAGACGACAACCTCATTTGCCATGAGCGAGTGAGTCATAGGTGTTATGCCCTCTTCATAGGCGACGATAAACGCTTCAGTGTCCTGCGCAACAGTCAAGTTGACAAAGAGTAGCAAAGGGGACATTGCAATCCACAAACTCACCTTGATTATGGTCCGATACATATAAGTAATCATGAAGTTAGTAACGCGAAAATCTTAGACATAGCATACTTCCGTAAATATTTAAAGAAGTAGCGCCTTTGATTAGGATAAAAAAGGCTTAGTCAGAAGTGACGATCGCCAGTTTTCCTCGAGAGGATGTAATCCTCGATATCTTATTGATACCAGTGGACGAAAGGTCCATCAAGTCGCTCCAATCCGAACTCAGAAATGGTATGAAGGTCTTTAACTTTGCTCCATCAGCAGCTATAAGGTGACCATTGGGAAGCAGATCAAAATCGACTTGCCCTTCGATTGTGTCAGCCACTCTTTTTGAGCGGCCTAAGTAGATATCATAACTTCTGATCGTTTGTCCTTCCGAGGTGATCTGTACGTAGTAAATATGACCTGTCTTATCTACTTTGATACATCGCCCGACATCATACGCTATATGTGTTGATGTCTTTCTCTTTGTATCATATAGTAGTAACTCGGACGGCTCATCAACCAAGAAGAATACTACTCGCTCAGGTGTTACCCATGCATGATAGCCGATATTTTCCAACCCCTCTATCACTTGACTGCCGGCCGTACTTCTGTCCATAGGATAGGACCACAAGACTTGCGGTACTTGTTGGTTATCATCTAACTCTTGTCTCACTACACTAAAGTCTAAGCCATTGGCCATGGCAGTGGGAGAGTATTCGCTCTCTTCTGTTTTAGTGATGCGCGTTAGTTTTTGCTCATCCAGCTTTAAGTGCCATATGTCAGTTAAGCCTCGGGCATCATAACTGGAAGTGATGAGCAGCTCTTCATTATTTAGAAAGTATGGTTGGTTGTTATATCCATCGCGATTGAAGTTTGTGATGAGGGTGACATTGTTGAGCAATACTTTTTGTTCATTGGATCGCATGTCCAATGTGTAAATATTGGTAGTAGGAAGTTGAGCGTTTGCACTGATGATTGTAAAAAGTACAAGCAATAGCGAAACTGACCAATTTGAAAAGTGTGTCAAGACAATGTGTTTTATATTCTAATTATATGTTGCTTGCAGATTTGAATATTCTATTCCATCTGATTCCATTCTTAGAGCTAAACCAGATCACCAGAGGCTTGCCAACCATATGGTCATGAGGTACGAAGCCCCACATCCTGGAGTCTTCAGAGTTGTGTCTGTTGTCTCCCATCGCCCAGAAGTAGTCCTGCTTGAATGTATAAGAAGTAGCTAACTCGTTATTTATAAAAATCTGATCTCCTTTAATTTCTAATTTGTTGTGCTCATAGTCTCTGATGAGCTTCTTGTAAAAGGCTATGTTGCTTTTAGAAATTGGGGTGGTAGCACCCTTCTTTGGGATGTATATCGGACCGTAGTTGTCGACATTCCAACCTTCTGTGATTGAGATATCATGTGGAAACATCTTTTTAGCGTCTGCTGGGAAACTTCTCCTTTGTACTGCCAGTGAAGAGTTGTTAGCCGCGATTGCTTCTGCTGTCTCATTACTTAAATAAAATACTGAACCACCTGCTTGATTGTCTCTTGTTAGACCCCATTCTTCTCTCTTCTTCGGGTTGATCGCACTTAGGTCACCTCCTATCTGATATAAGAACTGTACAGTATTCGATTGAGGTTCTTCGACCCCATTGATAAATACCTTAGTGTCTCTTATTTCTAAAGTGTCACCTGCTACGGCCACCGCTCTTTTTACATAGTGATCCTTCTTATCCATCGGTCTCACTTTGTATGCCTTTTTAGCTTCAAGCTTTTTTAGCTCTGGGTCACTTGCGAGGTATCGTGGTTCTCTTTTTACTTGAGCAACACTATATGATCTTGACTTAGTGACATATACACTATCTCCAACGGGCCAGTTAAAAACAATCGGGTTGTTTCTTTCAATATTGGACAATGCCGGAAATCTATAATAAGGTAGAGAAGGTTTCTTTAGATATGACTCAGATCCAACTACTGGGATTCTATTATGAAGCAAAGGGATCATGGCAACGGTCTGTGGTGTTCGTATACCATAACTGGCTTTACTTACAAATAGGTAATCGCCAACCAGAAGGCTCCCTTCCATAGATGGTGTAGGGATCACATATGCTTCTATAAAGAACATGCGTATAAATGCTGCAGCAAATACTGCAAATACAATAGACTCAAACCATTCGCGAGCAACAGACTTACTATATGGATTGTTGTCCAGCAGTTTTTTAAGCTTGCGGTCTTGTTTTGACTTTCTTGCGTCTATTATTTGCTTTTGATAGTCTGATTCACGTGAGATGATGGGTCCAACAAACTTTGCTTTCTCATCTTTAGCCAGCTGAAAGAAACTCAAGGGAGCATAGACAACTGCCTTAGCTGCGTCACCCAATGAAAACTTGTTGAAGCTTCTGATCAAAGCAACACTTAGGCCAGTGACTATAAATATATTAAGTATAGGTATTGCAGAAAGTGCACCATACCATTTGGATCGTCCGACCTTTTCGGCGATCTCCATATAATTAAGTACAGGTACTGCTCCCTTCCATGCTGGCAAGTCCAGCTTGGGGAAGAGCATATAGAGGGTAACGGAGGTAAGTACGATTGCTGCAATGAGAAATAAAAGAATAGTCACAGAAAAATCTTTGTGGTTTAATAGCACAAATATAGAAAAGGCTCAGTGTTATAGCTTTCTTAATTGAGATAAGGGGGTACTTATGATCTGCGAAACGCCAGATACATTAGACTAAAGGTATTTAAGCTTGATTTTCAATAGCTCTATTGAGTTGTCTGTGACTATATCTCACTTATTTTATAATATTTTGATTAGATTATATTTATCATAAATAATTGAAAATCAGTGCTTTAATGATCTAATAGAAAGTTTTAAAATATGCCTCTACCATATATTCAATAAAAAATATATTAATAATTATGGTAATATGAATCATCTGTTTATCTTTGACCTTATTACCAGCGATCAATAGACCTAATAGTATCGCATCAAGAGATATCTGTTATACTCAATGACAGCACCTTGATCTTGATAACTTTCAGAATAAGAACTACACTCATCTCGGGAGAAGTCTCTCTCGGCGGTATTCCGTAATTCCTATCTGTAAGGATACCTTATCATAATTCAAATAAAAGCTACTCCGGGAAACCGGAAAAAATTAGGATCAATGAGGAAGCGTATTAGTCAATTTGTTAATTGTCGTCATAGATGGACCATGTGCCTGTCTATGGTATTTCTATTTACCCTTGGATTAGTCAGTTTTGGACAGGCCCAATCGGATGCCATCGGTTTAGAATTTGAGGTGAGAGATCAGCCAGTCAATCCGGCTCCAGGAGACGAAGTCTGTTTTGATTTCACAGCAACTAATCTTACCAACGATACACTTCATAGTGTAATGATCATACAAAACAGTGTGATTATTGGAGGGCCAAGTGTAAGTGGGTTTGGACTATTGCCCAATGGAGTTACTTTACCAGGGGCTAATCCAGTAACAGGAAGTGGGACATTCGTTCTTACAGGAAGTTCTTGTGGGTTGATTTCTACAGCAGATATCGGAAACGGATTCTTTATTCCTCCAGCAGTAACAGCAAGTTGTAGTACCGGCGCATCTACAACAGTATCACCTATAACATGCTTTGGGGTTACGTTAACTTGTACAGATTATAATGTAAGTCTGGATGCAGAGTGTGAGACTTTACTTACCGCTGATCTTTTAAAGATCAATACAAGAGTTCCAACTGATCAATTAAGAATTAGGATTCAAGAGGCAGATGGATCTTTTAGGCCAACTGCCATGGTAGACGATAACGACGTCGGTAAAGCCGTGAAAGTCATGGTGGATATACCTGGTTGTAGTAACGTTGCACCATGTTGGAGCTTTGCTAATATAGAATACAAACTAGGCCCGGCACAGATCTGTACTATTGATACAGTATCATGTGCTCAGCAAATCGCAATGAGTGATCCTATCATTACATTCTCTTGTGGAACAACAGAGTTTATAAGAGGTGAAGTTATTAGAGAGGATCTTTGTAAGACAAGTCCTTTATTTCTTGCAAAAGAAACAATCACCTATGCAGTTAGAGATCAGTTTGGAAATGTATCTGATACTTGTACACAAGTTAGATATATCACAAAGCCTAATCTCGAAGATAACTTAGCTGATATCGAATGGCCAGAAGATAGAATAGAAGTAAGTTGTGAGGCAGCTATATTCAATACACGTGGGGAAGTAGATCCTAGACTTGCAGGGACGCCTCAATGGGATGGTGTTGACTTATTTTTCAATAAAGACGTACCAAGTCTTTGCAATGTTTTTGCAGATTATGAAGATATCCAAGACTTAGATGTAGCTTGTATGAGAACCATCATAAGAAGATGGACTGTTACAGAGTGGAGATGTGAAGGTGGAGCGTTTAGAACTTCATTTAATCAACGTATTATTCTTAGAGATACGACGGCCCCAGTAATTACGCTTCCAGTTACTCAAGTAGAACTTGGAGTGAATGAGTCAGGTTGTACCGCATCTTATATAGTACCAGAGATAGGTGTTGCAGATAACTGTCAACCGGATAGTACCATAGAAATAGAAGTAAGATACCCTGGAGGTTCTTCTCTTACGAGCAATCCTACAAACAGAATGATCAGTGTTCCTATGGGATTAGGAAACATTATAGAATATATAGCGAGAGATAGATGTGGCAACGAATCAAGAGACACCATCCTAGTTGATGTACTTGACAAGACTGCTCCAGTTGCCGTCTGTCTAAGAGAAACAGTTATCTCCATCACAGGAGGTGAAGTAACGATGACGGTTGACAAGTTTGATCAAGATAGCTACGATGCTTGTGAGATAGATAAAGTATGTGTTGTCAGAATGGACGATCAAACGCTATTCAATAGTCTCCGTCCAAATGCAAGAAATGAAGTTCTCTTTAGTGTGTTTGATCTTGCATTGGCAGATCGCGCATCTAGAAATGAGGGATGTTATAGAGACTACTCGGCATATACAATCACACGTGGTGAAAAAGTATGGATTAGTAGAGATGGACTATGTACAGATAGAGTTAAGTTCTGTTGTCTTGAAGCAGGAAAAGATATACCTGTGATCTTAAGAGCATACGATATGGCTGGCAACACCAATGAGTGTATGGTGATGGTAGGTGTTCAAGATAAGAGCGATCCAGTGATCACTTGTCCAACAGAGGAGATAGTGGTGTCTTGTGATTTTGATTTTGACCCAACTGCTGACTTAACAGGTTTGTTTGGTACGATCAAAGACGGGTTGAATGTTGATCCGATTGACCTCCCTCGTGAGTTTTTAGTCGATAGCTCTGGTCCTCTTGTGAATGGGACTCATATAGACAATTGTATCTTAGGAGAAGTAATTGAAACAAAAGAGATAAGCATAGATAGCATCTGTCGTACTGGTCATGTAATTAGAAGATTTAGTGTTGTCAATGGTAATGATACCGTTCAGGTATGTGAACAGTTAATTAGAATTGTTGGCGATCAAAATAACAATCCACTAGAATGGGACTACTTCCCAGGTACAGTGAACTTAGAAGCTAAGACACCAACTGACGTGAAAGATCTTGCAAAGACAGATCCACCTACTATTGTAAATGTAGGATGTTCATTGATTGGACTCGGTCACAGGGATCAGGCGTTTCATGTAGATTCTGGTATCTATTGTACTAAGATTGTAAGAACATGGGAAGTGATTGATTGGTGTCGTAATCCAACTGGTTTAGTTGAGCTTGACAGTATCCAATTTATATTAGTGAGTGATAACGATGCTCCCGAAGTAACGATCAATCCTAATGTAACGGTCCCACAGCCTTCTGCTGGTAATGCGATCGAAGTAACGGCAACTGCAACAGACAATGTAGTAGCTAATCCAAAATATTTGAATTGGTCTTATGAAGTATATAGAGGAAGTCAAACAACTCCTTTCATAATTGACACACTTGGGTTTACCGACTTTAGAAATAGCTCAGCGGTTATCAGATTAGAAGGGCTAACGACAGGAGATTATACAATCAACTGGATCGTTAGTGATCAATGTGGTAATACTGCAGAAGTGGAGCAATCACTTACTGTTACAGATGCGCGGGATGAAGAAGCAAGTAATGTAGTGGGGCAAGTATTGTTCTCACAAGGTGGAACAATGGATCAAGTAGAAGTATACTTAACACAACAAGCTGGTCAGTATGCTGATGCAGCGATGTCAATAACAGATACAGAAGGTTCTTATGCTTTTGACAATATGCCTCTTGGTGGTCAGTACTTTATAGATCCAGAAAAGAATGATGACCCACTTAACGGTGTTACTACTCTTGACTTGATCTTGATACAGCGACATATCTTAGGATTGTCTGTTTTAGAAGATTCTGCATTATTAATTGCAGCAGATGTCAACAATGACTTTAGAGTAACTGCATTAGATCTCGTGGATCTTAGAAGGTTGTTACTTGGATATACTGAGAACTTCCCTAAGAAGGATAGTTGGACATTCGTTCATGATCAACAAGCTTTAGACTTTGGATACCCGTTAGAAGACGATTATCGCATCGAAGAGCTAGCTGGAGATATGGCTATTTCATTTACAGGTATAAAAACAGGTGATATATCTGGTGATGCTGTGGGTCACTCAGCAGGCATCTCTTCAGGAAGATCAGTGTCAGTTAATACTTGGTCATACAAAAGAGTAGAGTTCCAATCAGGAATGGTAGGAATAGAAATAGTAGCTAATGAAGACATGGATCTTACCGGGTTTCAAACTAATTGGAACTTCGATGCGAGTATGTCATTCAAATCTATAATAGCAGGAAGACTCGATATTACTTCTGATCATTACAATGTGTCAATGACTGGAGAAGGCAAGTTGCCAATGTCATACTATAACGGTGAAGCTATAAGTGTCAATGAATCAGATGTATTGTTTACAATCATATTTGATAAAGAAGGTCTTTCTAATCAAGGGGTACTTTCACTTTCATCTGAAAGGTTGAGTAGTGAGGTGTACAGTGAAGAAGGTACATCTACATTGAAATTAGAAAATAGCAAAATTGCAGTTCTTACAGAACTGAGCGTAGAACAAAATACTCCTAATCCGTGGTCTGAGACGACCATCATCAGAGCCAATATACCTGAAAGCGGTCAAGCTTCTTTCAGAGTATATGACTTACACAATAGATTAATACATCAGGAAGCCCGAACGGTCGAAAAGGGAATCCAAGCATTTTCTCTTAATCAAGAGGATGTACCACAAAGCGGGGTGTTCTTCTATGAGGTTGAGTTGAACGGTAAGGTAGCACGTCAGAAGATGATAAGAGTGAATTAGGCGAGATAGCTTTTTATTTGAGTTAAGCCCTAAGTCAAAAGACTTAGGGCTTTTTTTGTTTTAAGTTTTTTCCAAATTTTGCTTTCCATGGACATAAATAAAGACGGGATTTGAAACTTGTCTAATGTATGCTCCTCAGATTAACCCTTAAGAAACATTATATAATGGCCCTTATACAGAGACTTTTAGTGTTGACAAAGGGCTTTGTATGATTTGAACAAAATCAATTAGAATAAATACTTTAACAGTTTTTATACATATATTAAATATTTATATATATTTGTATCAGCTTTGTTTCCCGACAAAGATTTTCCGTGTAAACAACACTGTTAGCCAGATGGCTTGGAGGGTTGTGATTCTCTTCTGAGCTTTGTTTTTTCATTCTAATGAAGATTCCCTATGATGATGATGGAGTATTAGTTTACTCATATCATTTGTTGTTTCATGGAAAAAAATCGATTATCGACCTTTTCGTCGTTTTCAACTGGAAAATTTAAAACTACAGTCTTTTCAATTTCTCTAGTCTTTGGATTTGTCCTATTGTTTGCTCATTCTAATATTTCTGAAGGCAAACACTTTCTCAATCTTACAAAACACTCTTTTACATCTTTTGAAGACCCATGCGCGAGCAGTGAGATGGGTGGCTCTGTCTTTATAGATAATAACGCTGACGGAGTAGATGACTCCGAAGGTGGAGTTGATTCTATGAGGGTTGAGATCTATGGGTGTAATTCGGAGGGTATGGGTGAACTTATAGAAACAGTTTATACCGATATCAATGGCGATTATCATTTTACAAGCTCGTCTATCATAGATGGAGAGTTTTATAGGATAGAATTTAGCGAGCTTCCAGAAGGGCTATATCCATCGGTAGAGGGATCTGACAATGGTACGTCTATACAGTTTGTCAATCAGCTAACCTGTGATGTGGATTTTGGAATTGTAAATCCATTGAGTTACTGTGATTCCAACCCTTTCATGGTTACACCTTGTTACGTTTCAAGTTCTACGGCCAATGAAGATGTGTTGATTCGTTTTTCATACAATAATGAAGGCACTGGTAGTCAAGACAAGAAAGTACTTGCAGAGTCGCAGATGACGGGATCGCTGTGGGGCGTAGCATATGGAAAAAAGGAAAAAGTGATTTACGCTTCAGCGGTCTTAAAGGGAAAAGTTCCCCTTGGGCCAGCAGGGTTAGATGCCATATACGAAGTAGATCCTTTTTCGGATACTCCAAATGCAACACCTTGGATAGAGTTAACTGATGATTTAGGTATCGCAGTGAGTAGTATCGCAGGGCAACCACAGTATTTTACAAATACAGAGAGAGGCTTAGATGAAGTTGTACAAAATGACGCTGATGCTTTTCAAGATGTGGGTAAGGTAGGATTAGGAGATATAGAGCTAAGCGAAGATGAAGAAACTCTATATGTAGTTAATCTCTATGATAAGAAAGTCTACGCCATAAGTACAGTTACAAAACTGTTGGTGGCTACTTATATCATACCTGACCCTATGTGCAACTTGGGTAGCTCAAGACCATGGGCATTATCATTAAGTAATGGAGAACTCTATGTAGGACTAATATGCGATGGAGCGGATTCTGGAAATCCCGGTAGTATTACAGATAATTCTGGTGTTTCTAATTTAACTGCTACTGTATATCGATTAGATGGTACCTCATTTGTTGAGGTGTTAAGTTTTGTATTAGATTATCCAAGAGAAGAACCATTTGCGTATTCTGACAATTGTAATAACATAGACAGGTGGAAGCCATGGTTAAGTGTTATGCCTTCCGTATGTTCAGATCAGAATATAGCATATCCTACACCAATTTTGACAGATATAGAATTTGCAGATAATGGAGATATGATTTTAGGTTTTAGTGATCGTACGGGATTTCAATTTGGTTATGCGAATTATGGCCCAAGTGGCACAAGTTTGCATTCCGTATATTCAGGAGGTGATATCTTAAAAGCGTGTCTGACATCAGAAGGATACCAGATAGAAAGTTTAGCATCAGGTTGCTCAAGTGAAGGTCTGGCAATACATAGTACTGATGCAAATGGATACCTAACGAATGGCGGTACGGATTTAACAAAAGAAGGGGAGTTTTTCGTAGGAGACTACTTTCATGGTGATGGTAATATAGATGGTACAGGGCTTAGTTGGTTTCCAGGTCATCCTGAGATTACAATAGGAGGACTTGCAGTTGTTCCTAATACTGGAGAGGTAATGAGTACATCTTATGATCCTGTTACAGGTGCTGCTAATTTTAATACTGGAGGAGTTATTTCACTTGATGTAAATACTGGCCTTAGGTCTCGTAATGGCTATCAGATATATCTCACTGCGGATCCTAATACCACATCTGGAAAGGGAGTTGGGCTTGGAGATTTAGAGGCTTTGTGTGGAGATCCTCCAATACAAATAGGTAATTACGTATGGGTCGATATTAATAGAGACGGCATCCAAGACGCATGTGAAGAGTCTTTATCAGGGTTAACAGTAAAGTTGTATACAAATCCATCTGTAGGTGATGTGGTTTTAGTAGCTACGACAACCACTGGATCCGATGGACAATATTATTTTACCAATGCTAACACATCAGGAGAATCATGGGAGTCTGGATTTGAGAAGATTGAAAAGGATTCAGCTTACTTTATAGTCTTTTGTGGAGACTCATTTGATGAAACACTAGGTGAAATATCAATATTGGGTTCCAATTTTACATTAACACCAAGCACTGAAGGAATTGAAGATAACGTTGACGCACGTGATTCAGATGCTGATTTGTTGGAAATAAAAGGATTAGGAATTTTCCCGTCTATTTCTATAATTGCCGATAAAACTAGTCATAGTTTTGATGTGGGACTTCAGCCTAAATGCCAGATTGAGATAACTGGAATCTCACTAACATGTATTAGTGCCAATTCTGTATATGCAGAGTTAGACATTAGTTGGAATACTGCAGGTTTTGGCAATTCTGTAATCGACATATTGTCCAATGGCAACGCCATAGGCTCTTTCGAGACCTCAGGAGATGAGGGGTCGATCTCATATACGACTGTTCCTATTCTAAATATTGGAAGCTCTTTGAATATTCAAGCTTCATTTGGCGGAGCCCTTTGTGAAACTACAACTCCGTCTATCGCTACAGTTGCTGTGAATTGTAATGAGAATTATGAAGGTTGCGAGCATATCGGAGGTGCAGTATATGTAGAGTACAAAGCAGATGGAGTAAAAGACGACGAAGACATTTTTAGGATTGGTGATGTCCCAGTTGAAGACGTACTTGTCACTATCTATAATAGTGAAGGTGCGATTGTCTCAACAACGACCACTGATTCCTTAGGGGTGTGGGAGTTTATGCCAGATGAAGGAAGTGGGTTAGAATATGTTATAGAATATTCTGTTCCTTCAGGATATTATGCTGGGCCACTTGGGGTTGACAACTGCTCTAATATAGAATTTACAAAAGTGGGAAAGTGTGATCATATCTTTATGATTTCTTCGCCAGATGAACACTGTCAGGACAACCCTCTTATGATATCATCTTGCTTTCCAAATGATAATGATACGCAACCCAATGATGTGCTAATTGCATTTAATTATAATCATACAGCACCATATGATGGACAACAGACTAACTATCCACCATATCTTTATCCATCTATTCATGTACCATCAAGTAAGAGTGTATTAGCTAGCCATACAGAGATCGGTGGTGTTAATGGTTTGGCATGGAGTAAGAAGCATAAATTGATTTTTTCTGCTATTTATCATAAATATGGTATAAGCTCCAATAGTGGAAGATTTGGTAAAATATATACTACTACCCTTAGTGGTAGTTCCAGCGAATGGTTAGACTTAAATACTTTACTCGGAGCGGGGATTAGCGGTGTAAATGCTGATGCCTCTGATCCAAGTGCAGTGGGTTTTGTTGGGGTCTCTGAAGTTGATATCTCAGATGACTTTACAAAGCTATATGCTTTTAATGCCAAGTCAAAAGAGATATTTGAAATTGAAATAGGAGAAAAT
>CALIHL010000083.1 GCA_938022935.1 uncultured Saprospiraceae bacterium | reverse complement strand
ATTAAGTCTAAAGTGAAAACTCCAGCTTAAGAGCAAGCTTATTTTCTTAAATATTATACTTTTGCATCAGTAATAAACACGTTAATGGAAACAACAGCTGATAAGAAGAAGTACTGGTTATACTTTGGTATCTCTACAGTGATCACATTAGGCTTACTCATCTTTGCTAACGAATGGTTTTGGGCTGGTCTTCCGTTTATGCTAACATACCTAGTCCAGGCTATGGACAAGATGTAGCCGCTATCTTTAAGTCTTTCTCGGTTTTTAAAAAACAGCTCTATCATAGAGTGGAGCTGTGATTCCACATGGACAAGGGCACTGGTCAGCAGAAGCAGGATACTCGGCTTCATTAACAGACTTAGTTAGTGATAACTTCTTAATAGACGCGGGTGGTAGACATCGTGGATTGACCTTCTCTATTGGCTATGGCATAAATTTCTAAAAAGTAATAAAGGCATTAGGCTACATTGTTACTAGCGGATTGGATTTATTCTAATCCGCTTTTTCTTTCGTCATTGGGCAATTGGATGATTATTCTATTTTAAAAATAGTAATGTTAACAATCCACTTAGTATTTCCATAATGTTAACTGAGGTTAAAATCGACTTAAACATTTGGTATTTAACCGTATATCTTTTTCCTCATACGTCTTCATAATAACTAAACTGCACTATTATGAAAACCACACTTTACACCACAGCCATTGCGATCTTGTTGTTGGTAACAGCATGTAGATCAGTTGAGAAGTTAGTAGACCAAGGACGTTATGATGAAGCCATCGTTCTGGCTACAAAAAAGCTCTCAGGCAAAAAGAAGAAAAAGACAAAGCACATCATCGCGCTTGAAGAAGCCTTCGTCAAGGTAAACAGATATGATCTTGGTCATATTGAGTTGCTGAAAGGTAGAGCAAAAAAAGGCGATGCTCTCTCTTGGGAAGCGATCTATGACTATGCCCTTAAGATCAGTGCAAGGCAAGAACGTATCATTCCATTTTTACCCTTGGTCAGTAAGGATAATTATGTTGGAGCATTTGACTTGATCGATACTGAACCCATCTTAGCAGAGTCAGCAGCTCAAGCTTCAGATTACTTTTATAATCTTGGGAAAGAGAGGATGACTGAGTTTGAGACAATTGGTGATAAGCTATTGGCACAAGAAGCACACTACGCTTTTCAGAAGATAGGCAGATACCTCGATGATTATAAAGATGTGCGGACACAACTTGCTCAGAGTAATGAGGCGGGCACATTTCATGTCTTATTGAAATCAGACGAGGATTTTAGAAATTCATTCTCGCTTGACTTTATAACCCATAAAGAGTTACAGCGTATCCAAAAAAGATGGACTCACTACCATGTTGGATTTACAGAAGGTGTAGCCTTTGATGCAGTAAGCACGATGGGTATCACGGAGATCAACATCTCTCCAGAAAATGAAGTAGTCAACAACTTCAATGAAAGTAAAGAATTGGAAAGGTGGGTTGACGAAAGAGATAGAGAGGGCAATGTCGTAAGAGACACGCTGGGCAATGCTATCCAGTATAGAGAAGTTGAGATTGTCAGAGCTACGATCACTGAGATCATCAGAAGCAAAGAAGCTCGCATCAGAGGTATCGTAGAGACGAGAGATTATAATACTGGCGCTTTGATCGATAGCGATCGGTTCACTCATGACATCAGCTTCGCAAGTGATGCCTGTAACCTACTCGGTGATAGACGCGCTATATCTGATGGATTTCGTAAGCGGTTGGACTTGACACTAAGACCATTCCCTACGGACTTTGATATGATATCAGAAGGAGTAACCCATATCAGTGATGACTTCTTACGACATATCAAGCGCTTAGATTATGAGCGATACTACCGAGATCACCTAGCTTTTAGATAACAGAAAACGCAAGAAAATGACGCATGTGTAATCTTTTGTATTGCACATGCGTTTTAATCCTTGATGATAAAAACGCTCTTCATACTCGCTATATTCAGCTGCATGGATCTCGATCATGATATCCATGTAAGTGTATGTGATATCGAGCTTAGCGAGCATCAAGTCGAGGTAACAGTCAAGACATTCATTGATGATCTCCAGATAGCAGTCGGGTTAGAACCAGGCCGAGAAGTGCCAGAAGCTTACACTTCATCCGATGATATGATCACCCGTTACCTTTCATCCACCATATCTCTGCACTTGGATAAACAGAATATCCATCTCAACGTTGATGATATATCAGCTTCTAATGATGCTGTATGGATCACACTGACATCAGATACTATAACATCATATGATGCGAAGCATCTCAACCTTGATTATAGTTTACTGACTGAAGTATACAATGATCAAACTAACATCATCAATATCACCCACAAAGAGGCTAAGAAAACGTTCTCATTAAACCATAAAAAGAAAGAAGTAGCTTATGAATTGGATTAAATCAATCATCAGCAGTGGCATCATCCTTTTGCTGATCCTTTTGTCCTCGTGTGGCAGCGATCCAGAGTTCAGCACAGTCGATATGAACTTTACACTTACCTATGAGGATCAGCCCTTAGTTGCATTTGATGAGATAGACTATGCGCTTGACTTCAAGGTATTTTTTACAAAGTATAGTTTGTTTTTGTC
>CALIHL010000082.1 GCA_938022935.1 uncultured Saprospiraceae bacterium | reverse complement strand
CCCCCACTTACTCGTCTCATGATGAACAACCAAAGACCTACAAACAATGCCAATGGCAATATCCAGCTCAAAACACCTGATACCCAATTGATCTTATTCTTTGGATGTATCTCTATATGTCCACCAGAACTTTCAAGCTCCTCATTAAGCTCCTTTATTTCCCCAAGGAAAAAATCTATAGAACTCACCTGCATCGTATAGTGAGGTGTGTTCATCGAGTTGGCGAACTTATTGTCCGTCTTGATATCCTTATACTTTGATAAGCTTTCGGACTTGAGATAAATATTAGCACGAGTATTATTGATGACTTCTACTTTCTTGAAGTCATTACTTCTCGCAATCTCAGTAAACTTAAGCATCGTGATTTCCTGGGGACGACTGATGACACTCATCACCGTGTTGATACCCAGTAGAACAACTATAAGTATTGCATAGAACCAGTAAGAACTTAGGTTGTTCTTCTTTTCTGGTTTCTTCTTTTTCTTATCCTTATTATCAGCCATAGTGAGCTTTATAATAGTTTAAAACGGTTAAGACCCTAAAATGGTTTTGCCGATAAAGGCTTATACGTCTTCGTAAGTTGTTATCTCAGCGTCACTCCAGAGATTTTCAAGATCATAAAACGATCTTGTCTCAGGATAGAACACATGGACGATGATATCAAAAAAGTCGACTAATATCCACTTAGAATCCAAGATGCCTTCTGTGTGATTAGCACTTAACTGCATCTCTGCTTTCACACGACGATTGATATTTTGAGCGATTGCTTTTACCTGAGTGCTGGACTCTCCTTCACATATGATAAAGCAACTGGCAGGCGCATAATCAAGCTTTCGCAAATCCAGCTTCATTATATTCTTACCCTTGATATCTTGTATGCTATCGACGATTAAGTCTGCTAGTGAATCGTCTGTGACCTTGGTCTTTGCTGCTACGTTAGAACTCAAATTATTTCCCCTCGTTGTGGTTCGCGCAAAAGTACGAATAAAGAATATACGGTGTTGCAGTAATAATCAGACCTAAAACCATGGTGGTCTGATAGTCGTAGCATTCTGTATATCCAAGCAATTACAGCAACTACTCGGCCAACTTCTACGAAGAAAAGGCCCACATCTGTCTTGATCAGAAGCACCCGCGAAGTATTCGAAAGGGAGGACAAATGTACGTGCTATGCTTACGCTGGCTAACTCAAATTGGCCAAGTACGGGTCGGGAAGGGTCAGTCTCGTTGGTTAAATTTCCAATGACCGCAGCAGGCGGTTTGTCAAATACTGTCCCGCTCTGATTAGTCACCTCCTTGACTCTTAACCAATATTCATAAGCCCCCTCGGTTATGGTGTATTGATAAACAGAAAAGTAGTGCCTTCCCCTAAACTCTACCGAAGAAAGATCTTGTTTCTTATATAGCAGCAAACTATCTACCCGACTCTTCGATGACAGCGCACTATTGAACAATGTGAAGTCTTTACTAAATGCTGGAATATTAAGGTAACACGTCTTTGGCTGATGTAAGCCACCACAAGGCACTTCTGGATAAGAATAATCTTCTTCGATACCATATCTCAAAAAGAACTCTTCTCCCTGATCAATCTTAGGAAACTCAGCATTAATAGATACCTCTAGTATCCGTTGTCTACGATTGATACCAAACTTATCAGTTACTGATTCTGTATTAAACACTGCATTTACCTCTTTAAGGTCATTAGAGCCTGGCATAACATCTGGAGAACTACTGATCATTTCTCCGGTAGGCATACGCAACTCAACGAAGCAAATGTCACCTTCTTGGGGGGAGACAATCCCAGCTGGAATAATATGGACACCTGGAGAGAGCTCTTCATAATCATAAAGTGTCCCGTTATGATTCAATCTTGCTATGGCTCCAGAAATAGGATCAAAAAACTTATCTCCAAACTCTAAAACCTTAGAAACTCTTATCGTATGAGGACCATCGTTGGGTTGTAACTGTCCGTCGACTACTATTGATGTGTCTTGTTCTAATCCCTCAAATGTAAAAGGATCTAAACATCCAACGATTGAAAGCACAGCTATTAGAAAAGTATATATAGTCGCTCTTCTCATTAAAATTGAAAATTATAACTAACTGATGGTATCGCTGTTCCAATCACTGATAGCTTTAATGCATTTATAGGAGATCCCGTTTCCTGTCTATAAAATATCGAGAAGGCATTCTTCCTTCCATAGAGATTATAAATTGATATCGAGATATCACTTTTATAACGTGCACTCTTTCTTCTATTTACTGAAAAGGTATAGCCCACATCTAATCGATGATAACTTGGCAATCTAAGCTGGTTTCTATCTGAAAAGTTAGAGACAACTGCACCATTGACAACATATGTTCCAAATGGAGCAGTGATGGGCCTCCCTGTGTTATAGACAAAATTAATATTGAAGCGATCTCTACGAGATGTTTCAATATTTAGAAAAAACTTTACACTGTGTGGCTGATCAAAGTTAGCAGAAAACCATTCGCCACCATTGATAGTAGTGTTCTGATTATCATATATCTGATGTTGACTTCTGGAGAAGCTATAAGAGAACTTGCCTGATAATTTTTCTCCTTTCTTAGCGACAGAGAACTCTGCTCCATAGTTTCTTCCTCTACCAAAGAGAGTTTCTGTTTCCAGATTAGTGTTCAGGATGAGATCTGCAAAATCTCTATAGTCCAATGTGTTTTTTAATTTTTTATAATACAAGTCAATGCTTGCATCATACTTGCCAAATCCTCCCGCAAAGCCAACAGAAAAGTTGTCTGCCTTTAGAGGTTTTATATAAGGGTTGCTCACCTGCCAGATATCTACAGGAGTAGGCGTGGTTGTATTACTCAGTAATTGCAAATACTGAAATGCCCTATTATAAGAAGCCTTAAAGGATAGGTCATCTGACAAGTTATACCGCAACGAAACCCTTGGCTCCAGTCCACTATAAGCAACCACTGTACCAGCGCTATATTCTTTAGTCCCCACAATTTGATCAATTGATATATTACGCTCATCATTGTATAGATTAGCTGTATAAGGGCCTATCTGACTATAGAGTGATAGTCTTAATCCTGCATCAACTGCAAGCCGATCACTTATTTCATACTGTTCGTTAATATAGAAAGCTATTTCTCTTCCGTCTTCTTTAGCCACTTCTTCCCCAATGGTGTTGCTACCATTGAATGGTGACAATCGTTCTGATTGATTATTATAATTAACATATGAAGCCCCGATTCTAATTTCGTGGTAATCAGGCGTCCAAAGCGCTTGTACATCACTTTGATTATAATCAACTCCTGACGACAACTCAAATGCAAAAACACCTTCAGGTTGAAACTGCTTATTGTTTAAAGAGGAAATAGACGAAGACAATGAGAGCGACATATTGTTATTTATGATCCTCTTTACTTCAAGTTGTCCAATCTTATTTTGCCATGAATATCCAAATTGATCAGTAAAAGAAAACTTATCAAAGCTTTGAAAGTATGACAAACTCGCCTTGGTCTTATCATCAAAATTATGCGTATACTTTAAATTATAGTCGTTGAAGCTCGCTCTACTACTATTGACATCTGGATTTTTGATTTGTCCAATAATCCAAGTAGCATAAGACATTCTGCCCGACAACAAAAGGGAGCTTTTACCTTTTATAATTGGTATCTCAGCACTCGCTTTGCTACTGATCAATCCTATAGAGCCATTTAGTCTTAAAAATTCATTGTTAGCATCCTTAATCTTAACATCAAGCACCGATGATACTCTACCACCATAGTAAGCTGGGATGTGTCCTTTGGCCAAAGTAGTGTTGCGGATGATGTCAGGATTGAAAGTTGAAAAGAATCCTAGAACGTGAGACGGATTGAACAAGATGGTGCCATCTTGCACGATTAAGTTTTGATCTATAGATCCACCTCTTACGTTGAAGCCGCTGGCCCCATCTCCCGTTGTAGAAACTCCAGCGACAGACAAAACACTTTTTATAACATCCGCTTCCCCCATGAACAAAGCCATCTGCTTGATCTCTTTGCGACTGATCTTTTCTATACCAATGATCGCTTCTTTGGTCTTGTTTTGTGTAGAAGATCCAGAGATGACTACTTCGTCTATAAGATAAGCTTTAGGATCTAATAGCACTTCCCAGACATCTGAACCCTGGATATCAACAGTGATACTGTATGGCTCATGAGCTATCGAATTAAATTGAAAAGTATACTTCCCTGTATCCACGTTCAATTCAAAATTACC
>CALIHL010000081.1 GCA_938022935.1 uncultured Saprospiraceae bacterium | reverse complement strand
TACAGATGGCATGAGATTGACCTTCAAGGGCGAATTAGATATCCAGACTGGGACGGTAGCGATCAGAAACGCCCAGAGAGATGGCGTCTATATGGAAAACTTTTCTAAAATCACCAATAGTGGATCTCTACTGATCTCTACATACAATGACGAAGGCTTATATTTTAAAACGAACTCCACGATCACCAATCATGGCAATCTGTTTATTGATCAGCTCAATAATGGCGCCTCGCCCACTTGTCTTTATGGCTTTGATGGATCATTTACAAATAGTGCAACTGGGACACTTGTCGTCAGCAAATGCCAAGGTAGTCCTACAACAGATCTCATAAGGATGAATGATGGAGTGCTATTTGAAGATCATGGAAAGACGACTGTCCATGCCATCAATTGTAATTAACCAAGGATCCAATACTTTCATAATTAATTCTCTCTAATAAGCTGCACCAACTGCCCACTATGATAGATGTCATGATCTACTACTCCTTGTACCACCTGTATGTAAGTATACTTCGATCCAGTTAGTAGTTCAGGCCACTTTTCAACATCAAAGCGACCAATTGCTTCGATCAATGCCTTTTGGGACTGCTCCAAGATGTCTAATATCTCTTGTTCTGTCTGCGTCACCTCAGGCCAATCTTCTGGCGTATTGAGTTCTATCTTATAGTTTGCGCCATTGAGTATATCAGCCACATATTTGCGCCAAGCGATCATATGATTAAGAAGCTTTAGCGCTTTCATCGTTAGTGGCTCATCAGAGATCTGTAGGATCGCTTTTAGACTCTTCCCATGCCAAGGATTACCTTGATATGAGACATTTAGACGGTGTACTAACGTTTCGTTAATAGAATCTTGGGGTGCATTTATCATAATCTTAACCAATTGGCTGACGGATATTACTTAATATTGAAAAGAGTACTAATATTGACAACCAAATATCAGACAAATGAAGATCAAATACCTCTTACTCTTGCTGCTAACAGGTCTTATCATGTCTTGCGGAGATGATGGCGGACCGGAGATACCTGAAGAAGCTGTAGTACTTAGTTATGATGGAGACAATGTGACGGCCCCTACTTTTCCTGCTGGTCTCTATGAGTTTGCAGTGAGGTTTCCTACTACGCTTACGCGAAATGTTGAAGGCAGATCTATTACACAAGTGAGCTTCTACTTATACAATGCTCCAGAGCAAGTATATATCAACATTTCTCGTGACGATACGCCTACCCTTCCTGGCGGTATAGAAAACACGCAAATGGTCAATAACCTATCACCCAATAGTTGGAATACCGTGACATTAGATACGCCCTATGAGATGGACGGATCACCTGTCTGGGTCGGAGTTGAGGTAACGCAAAACAGTCAGATCCAAACAGTCGGATGTGATGCAGGACCTGCTAACCCAAATGGAGATTGGCTATACGATGAAGCAACTATGAATTGGGAAACATTTAACAGTAGAACTGGTGAGAACGAAAGTGTAAACTGGAATATCAAGGCGATTATCAATTAGAAAATAACTTTTTGGCAGGCCCGAGATCTTGAGGCTGGAAGCCTACAAGAACCCCACGTGTTGCTGTAGGCTTCCAGCCTCAGCCTTTCTTTTAGTTTCCTACTTTTTAAGATTCTTTTCATATAACTTGATCCAATCTTCTGGAGTCATCTTCTGCACTAACTCACCAATAAGATCATATGGGATATCTTCCATTTTCTTAAATCTTATACAACTCTTACCCATATCCAACTTATACTTACAGTGCTTAGGGTACTCCGCTACAAACCAATCCAACAATTCTGGATTTGCATAAATCCCCATATGATACAAACCTATAAATCCTTTCTGGTTAGCAAGGTTCATAAACGGCAACGGTAGCTTAGGGTCACAATGATAGCCATCAGGGTACATAGATTGAGGCACAACGTAGCCTGGCATTTTATAATTGATACACTCTTTAAAGCCCTCGGGCAGGTTATCTTTTATAATCTTCCGTATCTTTTTGAATGGCGCACTTCTGTCTTCTGGTAGCGCTTTAATATATTCTTGTACAGTCATAGTAGTTAGTTATTCTCTACCCATCAAGATACACCAGATCATAGAGATTCCAAAATCTACTTAATGTCAAAAATCGATTATGGCTCTGTCCGTCTTAGTATCTCTATATCGCGATGTGCCTCGTTGCCATGATCATCTATGATGGTGATCTTATGACGACCTTCATCAGGCCTAAATGCAAATGAATGAAAATCTTGGCTCTGTCCAAGGTATCGATCATCAAGATACCAGAACAACTTACTATCACTACGACTGTGAGCTACTCTTGCAACAACCGATTGTTCTGACTGGTCAAAGTCCCTCGGCAGATAGATAACATCATCTTTCAAAGGGTAAACAATCTCCATCACTCGGTGCGTTTCAGCCACATCACAATCTGGATGCAAAGGTGGAGGCGATTGCCAGTCTGGATGGTTTCTTTTATAATATTGAGCAACCGTCGGTGGGAGCATCAAATACGAGCCATTTTTATAATCAAGATCACCCTTACACAATCCATCTATGCGATAACTCCCATC